>DASWBQ010000021.1:0-26318 GCA_036390535.1 Gemmatimonadales bacterium
CCAGCCCGACGCCCCGCCCCTCCTGCTCATCGTCTCCTACCGGAGCGACGAGGTCGCCTCGAGCCCGCTGCTGCAGCAGCTGGAGGCCCGCGAGGAAGCCGGGACCCTCGTCACCGTGATCGACGTCGGGAGCCTCGGCGCCGACGAGGTGCGGGCCCTGGCGACGGCCCGGCTCGGTGGCGGGACGGAAGCGGAAGCCCAGGTGGACGCCCTGGTCCGGGAGTCGGGTGGCAGTCCCTTCCTGGTTGAGCAGCTCGCCGCCACCGCGTCGGGTGGCGAGTCCCCCGAGTCCTGGCGCTTCGAGACCGCGCTGGGCCGCCGGCTCGACCGGCTGCCCTCCTCGGCGCGCCGCCTGCTCGAAGTGCTGGCGGTCGCCGGCGGTCCCCTCGACGGCCGGCTCGCCAGCCAGGCCGCCGGGCTCACGTCGCAGGACGATTCCCTCGACCTCCTCGAGGCGGAGCGGTGGGTGCGGCGGCGCGCCGGCGACTCGGGGGCCTTCGAGACCTACCACGACCGGCTCCGCGAGACCGTCGTCAGCCTGGTGCCGCCCGAGTCGCAGGCCCGCTGCCACCGGAGCATCGCCGAGGTGCTCGACGCGTCCGGCAGCGCCGATCCCGAGACGCTGGCCGAGCACTGGCTCGCCGCCGGGATGCGCGAGCCGGCGGCTCGCCACGCGGTGCGCGCCGCCGACAAGGCGGCCCAGGCCCTCGCCTTCGACCGCGCCGCCCGCCTCTACCGGATGGGGCTCGACCTCCGCGACTGGCCCGTCGAGGAGCGGCGGTCACTCCAGGTGCGGCTCGGCGAGGCCCTCGTCGGCGCCAACCGCGGCGAGGCGGCGGCCCGCACCTTCCTCGCGGCCGCGGATGGCGCCGCCCCCGACGTGGCCCTGGAGTTCCGCCGCCGGGCCGGGGCGCAGTTCCTGATCACCGGCCTGATCGACGAAGGGCTCGAGGTCCTGCGCGGCGTGCTCGCGATGGTCCGGATGCGCTACCCCGCCACACCGGGGCGGGCCCTGCTCGGCTACCTGGTGCGGCAGGGGCAGATCCGGCTCCGCGGGCTCGACTTCACCCCGCGCGCCGCGGCCGACATCCCCGCGCCGCTCCTCCGGAAGGTGGACACCTGCCGCGACATGGTCGTCGGAATGGGGATGGTGGACGTGGTGCGGGCGGCCCATTTCCAGGCCAGGCACCTGCTGTACGCCCTGCGTTCCGGCGATCGCTATCGCGTGGCCCGCGCCATGATCCACGAGGTCGGCATCAGCTCCGCGGGCGGCACCCGGACCAGCGCCCGCACCAGCCTCCTGCACCAGCGGGCCCGGGCGCTTGCGGACCAGCTGCAGGACCCGTACATCAGCGCCTGGCTCACCACCATGGAGGGGATCGTCGCCTTCCTCGCCGGCGACCAGCGCACCGGGCTCGAGACCTGCGCCGCCGGCGAGGCCGCGCTTCGCGAGCGCTGCACCGGCGTCATGTGGGAGGTCGAGACCGCCCAGCTCTACCAGGTGCTGTCGCTGGCCCTCTTCGGGCGGATCCGCGAACTCGAGGCCCGCGCCCTTCCCCTGCTGGAGGACGCCCACGAGCGCCACGCCTTCTACCTCTCCACCTTCATCGAGACCCGCCTCCTCTTCCTGTTGCGGCTGGCCGCCGACGACGTCGCCGGCGCAACGGAGGTGCAGGAGCGGAGCCTGGCGGGGTGGTCGCGCCGCGGCTTCCAGGTCCAGCACTACTGGAACTGGTACGCCCAGGGCGAAATCGATCTCTACGCCGGGAATCCCGAGCGGGCCTGGCGGCGGCTCGAGGAGCGGTGGCGCGCCTATCGCATTTCCGGAACCTCGCAGGTGCAGTCGGTCCACATCGAGCTGCTGCACCTGCGCGCCCGCGTGGCGTTGGCGATGGCGGTCCGTGCCTCGGGAACAGTTGCGGCGAGCTGGCTGGCCAGGGCCGAGGCCGACGCCCGGCGGCTTGACAGGGAGAGGAACCCCTGGGCGGACGTCCTCGCCCTCTTCACCCGGGCGCTCGCCGCCGACCAGGCGGCCCCCGGCGACGCGCCGGCGCTCTATCTCCGGGCCGCCGAGGCGTTCGCCGCCCACGGCCACGACCACCGCGCCCTGGCGGCACGCTACCGGCGCGGGCTCCGCATCGGGGGCAACGAGGGCCGGGCCGACAGTGAAGCCGCCATCGACTGGGCCCGGGAGCATGGCGTCCGGAACCCCGCCAGGATGTTCGACATCATCGCCCCGCCCCCGCGGGGCTGAACCCGTACCCCACCCCACGAGGACGTCATGTCAACTCCCCCAGCGCCGGCCCCGAACCTGGTTCGTTATGTCGACATCCGCGACCGGATCCAGGACGGTGACCTCTTCCTCTGGCGCGGCCAGTACAAGTCCTCGGAACTGTTCGAGAACCTCACCCACGCCTTCTATTCGCACGCGGCGATCGCCGCGAGGTGGCACGACCGGCTGATGGTCCTCCAGGCGGAGGCCCACGTCGAGACGGTGGCGCTGAGCGTGGCGATCGCGACCTACCCCGGTCGGGTGGACTGGTATCGTCTGAAGCGTGAGGCCATCCCGGGCCACGAGCAGATCGTCACCGGCGCCCTGGCCGAGGCCAAGGCGGACCTGGGGCTCCCCTTCGGGGCAGTGGACCTGCTGAAGAGCCTCTGGGCCCGGTTCACCCGGAAGTTCCTGCCCAACGCCCGGGTCGCGAAGGCGCTGTTCTGTTCGGAGTACGTCCACCGGTGCTTCCGCGCCGGGGGCCTGGACCTGACCGGCATGCCGGACATCGACACCATGCCGCAGGACATCGCCAACTGCAGGTACATCGAGTACGTCGCCACGGTGGAGCACAACCCGAAGGACGTGGGGGACCGGACGAAAGACGACGTGCCGCCGAACTGAGAGAAGAGAGAGGGAGAAAGGGAGAGAGGGAGAGAGAAAGAAGTGCCCGGAACTCCCTTTCTTCCTCTCTTCCTCTCTTCCTCTCCCCCTCTCTCCCTCTCTAGTCTCCCAGCACTCCCACCAGGTCCCGGACCCTGGTAACTCCCTCCGCCGGATGGTCCCGGCCGAGCAGGTGCGCCACCAGGTGGCCGAACCCCTTCTGGAAGCCCGACAGGATCGAGTCGTGAGCTTCTTCGGCGCTGAGCGGGACGTAGGGGCGCGCCGTGACCGGCGGCGTCTCCTTGCGCGCCTCTGCGGTGCCCAGCGTATGCACCCCGCCCAGGTCGGGGGCGGCACGGTCCCGGTCGGTCAGCGGCGCCAGCCCGAACCGGCGTGATAGCGTCGCGATGATCGAGGTGTGGTCGAACGGGACCGCTCCGGGCGCCCGCACCACCGTCCCCGGGGCGATGTACGGCGAGACCATGATCGTCGGCACCCGGACCCCGAACCGGTCGAAGTGGAACCCGCACTCGGGCGGCCACGGCGAGGTCGCGAACGGCGGCGTCGCCCGGGGAGGCGGCCAGTGGTCGTACGTCCCGCCGTGCTCGTCGAAGGTGATCACCAGGAGCGTCCTGAGCCACGCCGGGCTGGTCCGCACGGCGTCGTAGACGTCCTTTACCAGCTCTTCCCCCGCCAGGATGCTCGACTGGGCCTTCTGGCTCAGCCACACCGGCGGGTGCATGTCGTTGTGGTTGATCAGGACCCGCGGCTGGATGAAGCTGTAGGCCGGCAGGTCCCCCCGCCGGCAATCGTCGGCGAACCGCTTGAAGTCGACGAAGTGACCGTTCCACTCCGGCCCGTGCAACGACCGGTGCAGGCCCCGCGTCACCGGGTAGATGTCGGCGTGGTCCCAGTAGACCCGCCAGTCGCGACCCGGTCCCAGCTGCCCGGTCAGCCGCTCGAACACCGTCGGGGCGTCGTTGTGTCGCCACTTGATGAAGTCCTGGTTGTGGACGAAGCCGTGCGACTGCCCCGAGTGCAGGAACGACCGGTTGCTGAAGGTGGCGCTGGGCACCGAGCCGAACCACTCGTCCGACACCGCGAACTGCCGCGCCAGCGCCGACAGCACCGGCACCGCCTCGGGCGGGAAGCAGTTCATGATGATCGAGTAGTGCTCGAAGGTCGGCTCGATCCCCGAGATCAGCAGCTCCTCACGGATGGCGCGCTGGTAGTCCTGCACGAAGCCCGACATCGGGGCCGGGTCGGGCAGCGACGACGAGTCGCCCGGCACCTGGTCCACCCCGTAGAGCTGGTGGTTGACGTGCGGCTGGTAGAACTCCCCCGGGTCGGGACAGGGGTTGATCATGTCCCGTGGTGTCTGCCACGGCGCCTTCTGCACCGGGATCCGCCGCGGCGGCGTGCCGGAGTCGAGGTTGGCCAGGTCGCTCCGCCCGGCCACGCCCCGGTACGCCGGCTCCCCTCGGCCGATGAAGCGCGCCGGCCGGTCGTGTTCGTAGAGATAGCCGAGCAGATTGTCGAACGACCGGTTCTCGAGCATCAGGACCACGAGGTGGTCGAACCGGTCGAGGCCGGGAGGGAGGGGTGCCACGGGGTGCTCCGGGATGGGAAGGCCCGGAACTTAGGCGGTTAGGCGGTTGGGTGGTTAGGCAGTTGCGTGGTTGGGTGGGTTGGTGCCGGATGGGACCCGGTCACCCCGAGCGAAGCGAGGGGGCCGAGATGCCACTCGGCCCCCTCCCGCTGTCATTCTCCCGCCGCTCTTCTTCCCGCTGCCGTTGCTCCCGCCTACCCCCACCGCCTGAAGAACAGTGCCTGCCGGGCGATCGACTCCGTCTTGTCGGCCAGCACCCCGAGGGTCGCGTCGGTCATCGGGGTGAACTCGGCGGCGAGGCGAACGTTCTCCTCCACGTGGGCGATGGTGTCGCAGCCGATGATCACGGTGCTCACCGGCTGGGACAGCACGTAGTAGAGCGCCTCCTTCATCGTCAGCGTCCCGGGGCGGTTTGCCTGCCCGAAGGCCGGCTGCTGGGATGCCGGCGGCGGCGTCCAGCTGGCCAGGATCCGCGACCGGGCCGGGATCTTCATCCCGATGATCCCCATCTGCTTCTCCATCGCCAGCGGCAGCAGCTTGGCCGTGAAGCTGAGCTGGTGCTTGTCGGCGGCGTTCAGCGCCATCAGCACCGTGTCGAACGGGAACCGCTCGATCGCCGCGATCAGCACGTCGGGGTCGGCGTGGCCGGTCACGCCGAGGTAGCGGACGATCCCCTGCTCGCGCGCCTGCAGCAGCGCCTCGATCGCGCCGCCCTTGGCGAAGATCTGGTCCACCTGCTCCATCCGGGAGAGGTTGTGGACCTGCCAGAGGTCGAGATGGTCGGTCTGCAGCAGCTTGAGCGATTCCTCGAGCAGCTTGAGCGACTCGTCCCTGGTGCGCAGGTGGGTCTTGCTGGCCAGGAAGACCTCCTTCCGCCGGGTCTTCATCACCTGCCCGATGTACCGCTGGCTCCACCGCTGCTCCCCGCCGTAGGCGGCGGCGGTGTCGACGTAGTTGACCCCGAGGTCGATGGCGCGATTCACGATCGCCACCGCCTCCGCCTCCTTGTTGGGCTGCTCGATCGTCGCCTGCCCGCCCAGGCTGAAGATCCCGGTCCGGTAGCCGGTGCGGCCCAGGTTCCGGGTCGGCATCACCCGGTCGGTCATCGGGTTGTCCGGCAGGGGCACGGCGGTGGGCTTGACCCGCGCCTCGGCGGGGACGGCACCGCGAGCGAGGAACCCGGCGGCGAGGGCGCCACCGGTCATCAGAAAATCTCGGCGGCCGACGGACGAATCGGACATGGGGCGCTCCGGAGGGAGGAACACCGTATGGTGGCAGGGGGAGATGTAAGGAAGGGTGAAACCTTCTTGAAGGCGGCAGGGCGGTTGGATGTTGGGCGGACAGGCCGTTAGGCGGTTGGTCCGTCACCCCGAGCAACGCGAGGGGGCCGAAGCGCTGGCGCTCAGCCCCCAGCCGCCTGGCCGCCCATCACCAATCCTTCCTCATGAACCTCCGCATCCCCCCCGCCAGCGGCACCGCCGTCCACGCCAGCAGCGCGGCCAGCGAGACCAGCGTCCCCGTCCGGCTGCCGAAGAACCGCTCGAACACCGCCCCGGTGTAGCCCATCAGGGCCGACAGGTCGAACTGCAGCAGCAGCAGTACCCGGCCCAGGTCCACCGGGTTGAGCAGCGTGGCCACCAGGATCGGCTTCTCCACCGGGTAGTCCCGGAACCAGGTGATCGCCAGCAGCAGCAGCCCGTCGTACAGCACCGCCGCCATCAGCCAGACCAGGATCGCGGCGCCGAGCCCCATGGCCCGGTCCTGGAACCGGAGCGCCACCACGAAGGCCAGCGCCGTGAAGACCAGGGTCAGCAGTACCCCGGCGCCGAGCAGGATCGCGAACCCCGTCGCGTTCCCCGCCACCCCCCCGTGCCAGGCGAACGGCAGCCCGACGCCCAGCAGGAAGCTCATTGCCAGCGGCACCGCCAGCCCGCCATAGAGCCCGGCGAAGAGCGACCGCCGGCCCACCGGCTGGGCCAGCATCAGCTCGATGAACTCGCGGGCGTGGTAGAGGTACATCGTCCCGAAGACGATGCTCACCAGCGGGATCAGCGCCAGGACCACGTTGGTCAGGCTCAGGATCACCCGCGAACCGCTGCCCCCGAACCGGAACAGCGCGTCGGTCAGGACCAGGAACAGCAGGGTGTAGACGATCAGCCATCGGTTCCGGAAGACGTTCCGGAGCTCGTAGCCGAGCAGTTGGAGCACCGTGCTCATGCCACCCTCGCGCGCATCAGCCGGGCGACGGCGTGTTCCAGCCGCTGTTCGCCCGTGGTCCGGCGGAGCTGCTCCATGGTGCCCTGGAAGTGGACCTTCCCCTCGACCAGGAACAGCACCTCGGAGGCCAGCGCCTCGATCTCGCTCATGATGTGCGACGTCAGCAGCACCGTGACCCCCCGGTCGGTCGCCTCCTGCACCTTCTCCTTGAGGATGCTGCTGGCCAGCGGGTCGAGCCCGGCGGTCGGCTCGTCGAGGATCACCAGCGACGGCCGGAACAGGAACGCCACCACGGCGTTGAGCTTCTGCCGGGTGCCGCCGGACAGCGTCCGGATCGGCTTCCCCAGCTCGGGGCCCAGGGCGAACCGGTGCACCAGGTCGTCGTCCACCTCGGTAACCCCGGGGCGCAGGCTCCGCACCAGCCGCAACACCTCGTGGCCGGTCAGGTTCTCGGGAAAGGGCGCGCCCTGCGGCATGTAGCCGATCCGGGCGCGGTAGGCCGGGTCGGTGCCCACCGGCTCCCCGAAGACCTCGATCCGCCCGGCGTCGGGCCGCACCAGCCCCAGGACGCACTTGATCAGGGTGGACTTCCCGGCGGCGTTGGGGCCGACGATGGCGGTGACCCGGCCTTCGGGCAGCACCGAGTCCACCGACTCCAGCACCTGCAGCTTGCCGAACCGCTTGGCGACGCCGCTGATCCGGAGCGCGGCGGGGGCGGTGGTGGCGTGGCTCATCGCGGCCGCTCCATCAGGGGGGTGGCGTCCACCAGCGTTTCCGGGGTCAGCACCGGGAGCACCCGCTCCGCGGCGTCGAGCAGGTCCACGAAGAAGCTCCGCAGCATGATCACCGCCGGGGTGTTGCGGGCCACCAGCAGCGAGAACAGCCGCACCGGCCGGAAGGGGACGTCGCCCCGTCCGTCCCGGTCGAGGTCGTAGCCCTGGTAGCGGTCCCACCAGTTGCCGGCGAAGACCGAGTAGTTGCTCTGGGAGTTGGTGGCCACGTCGAACGAGTTCCCGGCAAAGCTGTTCGCCTCGAACCGGTTCTCGATGCTGTTGGCCATCAGCCGGATCGCCCAGCCGTTGTCGGCGAAGGCGTTCCCCGTCACCACGTTCCGCCCGCCGCCCTCGAACAGCAGGCCGACGGTGTTGTCCTTGAAGGTGTTGCCCTCGAGCCGGCTGTCGCTGATCTCCTTGAGCAGCAGCCCGTACGCGGTCGGCCCGCGGTTGTGCTCGAACCGGTTCTCCGTCACCGTGAGGAACCGGGTGTACATCACCGCGATCCCGGCCCCGTTCCGGGAGAAGACGTTCTTCCGGTAGTCGCAGCTGTCGGAGAACATGAAGTGGAGCCCGTAGCGGACGTTGTCCTCGCTCCGGTTCCCGGTGATCTCGGTCGCCCGGACGAACTCGAAGTAGAGCCCGTCCCGGTGCCCGGTCACCAGGTTGTCGCGGAGCACCATGTCGCGCGAGTTCCAGAGGTGGATCGCGTTCCCCGAGTACAGCTCGGCGCGCCCCGGTCCGGTCACCCGGTTCCGCTCCAGCCGGCAGTCGCGGGACCCGGCCACGTAGATCCCGTAGAATCCCTCGCGGATCTCCAGGTCCTCCGCCACGCACCCCCGCACCCCGTCGAACTTGAGGACCGCCCGGTCCTCGACCTGGCTGGGGTCGACGTGGCTGAGCACCAACCCCCGGAGCGCCACGCTGTCCGCCGTCACGTGGATCAGCATGTAGCCGCCCCGGCCCCGGATCTCCGGCCGCCCCTCGCCCATGAGCGTCAGCCGCTTGTCGATGACGATCGGCCCCTCTTCATACCGGCCCGCCCGCACCACGATCCGGTCCCCCGGCGCCGCCAGCCGCACCGCCTCCGCCACGGACCGGATGGGGCCCGCCGGCGAGACGATGATGTCGGTGGCAAGGAGCGTCAGGGTGAGAAGGAGCATGTGGTTGGGTGGTTGGGCGGTTGGGGCTGTTCCCTGTTTCCTGTTCCCTGTTCTCTACTCTCCACTCTCTTCCTCTCTCTCTCTCTCTCTCTCTCTCTTCCATTTCTCACCTCTCACCTCTCACCACATCCTCCCACCTCACCAGCATTCCTCCCAGCGCGACCCTCAGGCTGTCGGCAGCAGGCCCCGGGCGCAAGGCGGCCAGGCCATGCGCCATCGGCGTCCGGAGCGCCTCGCTCCGCAGGAACACCGCTTCCTCCACCCGGAGCGGCGGGGCGTCGGGCGCCAGGAAGTCGTTCACCCACAGCGAGTGCACCGCCGCCGGGTCGGCCAGCCCTTCGCGCACGAAGGCGGCCAGGCAGCCGGGGTCGTCGAAGATGAACGCCTTCCCGGTCCCGAGGACCAGTTGGGCCGCATACTCCGGCTGCACCGCCGTCATGTGGCAGTAGTCGCACTCCCGCTCACCCCAGGCGATCGGGACGGGCCCCGGTGCCCCGCAGGCGGCGAGGAAGAGGGCCAGCGTCAGGCCGGAACGGATCGCCGCTCGAGGACGCACAGTCCCACCCCGATTCCCAGGGAGAGCATCAGGGCCCAGCCCCCCGCGGCCGGCCACGACGTGGCGTAGAAGTTGAGCAGCTGCTTGGCCCCGATCAGGGGCGGCTGGTACGCCATCCCCGGCACCCGGATCGCGGCCGTCGGATCGAGGTTGTGGCCGTAGTCGTAGCCCCACTTCCAGAAGTCGGCCAGCCCGGCGATCGAGAGCAGCACGAACAGCCCGGTCCAGACGTAGAGCAGCGGGCGCTTGCCGGCCAGGGCGGTGAGCAGCCCGAGCACCAGCAGCCCGCCTACCAGGTACGGCATGAACCGGAGCTCGGGAATGCTCTCCGGTATGATCTCCTTCATCCCGATGTAGTGGTTGAGCCCGTTGATGCTGTCGAGGTCCTGCGGCTTCTGCCCGGTGATCTGGTTGATCCAGATGTACAGCCCGAGCCCCTCGGGGTACTGCGGGGCGATCAGCCCGATGTGCCAGAGCGGCCGGAGGAACGGCACGCCGAGCAGCACCGCCGCCACCACCATGCCGATCCTGGAAACCCTCCGCATCACCGACTCCTCTCTCGACTCTCGACTCTCGACTTACCACTCGCGGAGAGAACCGGGCCGGCCCCCCACCCCTGGGCGAACCGAACCCGGCCTCCCGGGCGATGCTCCGCCCTTATTCCGCGGGCTTGTTCCAGGTCAGCGCCACGTTCGACCCCTTCGGCGAAACCCGGACGTACCCCTGCATTTCCTGGTGCAGGGCCGAGCAGAAATCGGTGCAGTAGAACGGATAGACGCCCGGCTTCTGCGGCACCCACACCAGCGTCCGGGTCTGCCCCGGCATCAGCAGCAGCTCGGCGTTCCGCGCCCCCATGACGGCGAAGCCGTGGGGCACGTCCCAGTCCTGCTCGAGGTTGGTGACGTGCCAGAACACCGAGTCACCCACCTGGATCCCCTCGATGTTGTCCGGCATGAAGTGGCTGCGGATCGCCGTGGCGTAGACGTGCACCTTGGTCCCCTGGCGCACCACCTTGGTGTCCTTCTCGCTCTTGGTGGCGTACGGGTCGTGGTTGTCCGCCAGCGGGAAGTTCTTGACCTGCTTGTCCATGATCAGCGACGCCGGCAGCGCCTGGGCATAATGCGGCTCGCCCACCGTCGGGAAGTCGAGCAGCAGCTGCATCTTGTCGCCCTCGATCGAGTACAGCTGGGCCGACTGGGTCAGCTCGGGCCCGGTCGGGAGGTACCGGTCCTTGGTGATCTTGTTCATGGCGATCACGTACTTGCCCCACGGCTTCCGGGTGTCGCCGCCCGGGATGCTCAGGTGGCCGATCGAGTAGTAGGTCGGGATCCGGTCCACCACCTCGCACTTCTCCAGGCTCCACTTCACGATCTCCGACGACAGGAACACCGACGTATAGGCGAAGCCCTTGCCGTCGAACTCGGTGTGCAGCGGCCCCAGCCCGGGGTTCTGCACCTCGCAGTGCATCACCGCCTCGTACTTGATGATCGGCACCCCGCCGGCCTCGCCGTCGAAGGCCTGGTCGGCGATCGCCTTCTGCATCTTGCTGAAGGAATGGACTGGCAGCACCGTCGCCAGCTTGCCGCCGCCCACGATCAGCTCCCCCGAGGGGTCCACGTCCGACCCGTGGGGCGACTTGGGCGTCGGCAGGAAATACACCAGCCCGGCGCAGTCCGCCGGCTGGAGCACCGTGGCGCCCGAGCGCATCTCGGACTTCGCCACGTTGGTGTCGTGGTCCATCCAGTTGTGGGCGTAGGTCGCCGCCATCGGCTTCCCCTTCCCCTCCGCCACGCACTGCTCCGCCCGCTTCCAGTTGACCGCGGCGATGAAGTCCTTGTCGTTCTGGGAGGCGTTCTTCTCGAGGAGGCTGTTCGCCTGCTCGGTGTTGTAGGAGGTGAAGAAGGCCCAGCCGTGCGACGGCCCCTTCCCGGCGTGCGCCAGGTCGTAGTTGTAGCCCGGCACCTGGATCTGGAATGCCAGCGACATCGCCCCGCTCGGGTCCAGCTTCACGAAGCTGAGCAGGCCGGAGAAGGTGTCCCGGTAGGAGTCGATCGGGACGTCCGCCTGCGGGGTCGGCACGCTGAACCGGGTCGCCCCCACCAGGTACTCCGAGTTCTCGGTGATGAACGGCGAGGCGTGCATCCCCGCCGAGTTCGGGATCTCCAGGATCTCCACGGTCTCCATCACCGACAGGTCGATCCGGGCGATCCGCGGCGTGTTGTTGCCGTTGATGAACAGCCAGCGGCCGTCCGCCACTCCCTCCGTCTGCGACAGCTTCGGGTGGTGGCTGTCGTCCCACGGGATGAAGCCGTGGCTGGTGTTCAGCATCGCCTTGGTCTGCTCGCTGTAGCCGTAGCCCTTCTCCGGGTACTGCGAGAACACCGGGATCTGGGCGAACAGCCGCCCCGACGGCAGGCCGTAGACCGCCAGGTTGCCGCTGAAGCCGCCCGACGCGAAGAAGTAGAACTCGTCCTTCTGGCCGGGCGCCACGTAGACCTTCGACGCCGCGTCCCCGGCGACCGCGCTGCCCGCCTGGGGACCGCTCGGCCCGCAGGCCATGGCGGCGACCGCCAGCGACGCGGCCGCGACGGTGCGAATGGAGTGGATGCCGTGTGACATGGGTGGGGTTCCCTCCTCAGGGTGATGAACGATGGGCGGCCCTACTGGGCCGCCCCCTTGGACTGCGTCCGGAGATACTCGAGCACCTGCCGCGCCTCGTCCTGGGTCAGCCCCTGGTTCGGCATGAACGACATCATCTCCGCCACCAGCTGCTTCACCACCGGGTGGCGCTCGATCATCTCCTGCGGGTTGAGCATCATGTTCATGATGAAGGCCGGTGACCGGCGGGTCGTCACCTCGCCCAGCGCCGGCCCCACGTACTTCTCTCCCATCTTGTGGCAGGCCGAGCACTTGGTGTCGAAGACCGCTTTCCCGGCGGCCGCCATCGCCGCGTCGGGGGTGGCCGCCAGAGTGACCGGCTCGGTGATCGGCCCGATGCCGTGCTCGACCTGGAAGGCGGTCAGGTCGCCGCCGGCCGCGGCCGGAGCGGCCCCCTGAGGGGCGGGTTGTTCGCCCCCGCCGCCGCAGGCAGCGAGCAGCAGCAGGGTCGGGAGCAGGCGGGACGGGCGGGGAACGGACATCGTGCGACCTCGGTGCAAGGGCCCTCGCGGGGCGGGGTGATGTGGACAGGAGGATAATATCATATTAACATGATAATAGTCAAGAACCGGGAACCGCGCCAGATGATTGACCGAGTTGCAGACATGGGGACATCTTCCCCGACCCGAATCATGCTCTCGCAAACCGCCGAGTACGCGCTCCGCGCCGCCCTCTACCTCGCCGAGGAACCCGACCGCACTGCCCGCGTCGGCGAACTCGCCGAGGCGCTGTCCGTTCCCCAGAACTACCTCTCCAAGACGCTCCACCAGCTGGCCCGGACCGGCATCCTGGTCTCGACCCGGGGCAAGCACGGCGGGTTCCGCCTGTCGCGGCCCCCGGAGACGATCCCCCTGTTCGAGATCGTCGCCCCCTTCGAGCGGATCACCGACCAGCGGCAGTGCCTCCTCGGGCGGCCGGTCTGCAGTGATATCACCCCCTGCGCCGCCCACGACCGCTGGAAGACCGTCAAGGAGACCACCAACGCGTTCTTCCGTGAGACGTCCCTCAAGGACCTGATCCACGCCAATGCTCGGAAGCCTGCTCCTCCTCGGCGTCCTCGCGCTTCCGCCTGATACCGTCGAGTTCGGCGGTCCCCCCGGCAGCGGCAAGCCCAGCCTCGCCGTGGGCCAGGGCGGCCGGGTCGTCGCCACGTGGCTCGAACCCGCCACCGCCGATCGCCACGCCCTCCGCTTCGCGGTCCGCCAAGGCGGCCGCTGGTCGGCCCCCGCCACCATCCGCGAGTCCGACCGCTTCTTCGTCAACTGGGCCGACTTCCCCTCGCTGGTCGAGACCGTCGACGGGCAGTGGGTGGTCCACTGGCTCGAGAAGACCGTCGCCAAGCCGTACGCCTATCACGTGATGCTGGCGGTGTCCCGCGACCAGGGGCGGACCTGGGGAGAGCCCTTCCCTGCCCACGCCGACCGCTCCGACACCGAGCACGGCTTCGTCTCGATGGTGCCGCGCCCGGGGGGCGGCGTCGACATCGTCTGGCTCGACGGCCGCAACATGACCGGCGAGGAGCGGGGCGACATGACGGTGCGGACCGTGACCCTCGACCGGCAGGGTCGGCTGGGCGCCGAGGTCGAGCTCGATCCCCGGTCCTGCGAGTGCTGCCAGGCCCGGATCACCCGGACCACCGGGGGCCTCGTGGCGGCCTATCGCGACCGGAGCCCCGGCGAGATCCGCGACATCGCCGTGGTCCGCCAGGAACAGGGAAAGTGGAGCGCCCCCGTAGTGCCGGCCGCCGATGGCTGGGAGCACCGCGCCTGCCCCGTCAACGGGCCCGCCCTGGTCGCTGACGGGAACCGGGTGACCCTCGCCTGGTACACGGCGGTGGGCAATCAGCCCAGGGTCTACGTCACGCAGTCCACCGACGGAGCCCGGACCTTCGGCCCGCGAAGCCGGGTGGACGGGGGTGCGACGCTGGGCCGGGTGGATGCCGTCCCGGTCGGCGGCGGCCGGACCGTGCTGGTCTGGCTGGAGTCCGCCGGAGAGGCGGAAGCGGAGTGGCGGATGCGGATGGTGGGGCCCGACGGCCGTCTTGGAACGCCCCGGCCCGTCGCGCGGGTCGAGCGGGCCCGGCTCGCCGGCTTCCCCCGTCTGGCCTGGACCGGCACCGAGTTGCTGATCGGGATTACCACCACGGGGCCTCAGGGGGGAATCCGGGTGATTCGCTCCTCCCTCCCCCCCGTTCCGGGGCAGTAGAGGGTACCCTTCCCCAAAGTCGTTGCACGAAGCAATTTTACGCCAGCATCGCGCTGGGGTGCCGGCGCCGATCTCCAAGCCCATTCCTGAGGACAACGAGCGTATGCGTCTGAGCAGCCTCTTCCGGCGGTCCATGCTTCTGGCGGCGGTAGCCGTCGGCACGCTGGCCTCTTCCGCGACCGCGCAGGCGACCGGGGGGATCTCCGGTACCGTGACCCGCAGCGATGATGGCTCGCCCCTCGGCGGCGTCATCGTCCGGGTGATGGGGACCCAGATCACCACCAACACGAACCCCTCCGGCAGGTTCACCCTCCAGCGGATCCCGACCGGGCCCCAGACGATCCGGTTCACCTGGCTTGGCTACGGCCCCCGGGAGTTCCAGGTGGAGATCACCGCCGGCGGCATGGCCACCGTGGATGCCAAGCTCGAGCCGCTCCCGGTTCACCTGGCGGAGGTGATGGTTTCCGGCGCCTCGCGTGCCCCGGAGCGGGTGACCGAGGCGCCGTCGGCCATCACCCAGGTCGACCCGCGCATCCTGCGGACCACCTCGATCACCGGCCAGGCGCCGCTGGCGCTCCGGAACGTGCCGGGCGTCGACCTCGCCCAGAGCGGTGTCACCGACTTCAACGTCAACGCCCGCGGCTTCAACTCGTCGCTCAACCGCCGGGTGCTGACGCTCCAGGACGGCCGCGACCTCGCCATCGCCTTCCTCGGCGCCCAGGAGTGGAACACCCTGACCATGCCGACCGAGGACTTCACCAAGATGGAGTTCGTCAGCGGCCCGGGGTCGGCCCTGTACGGCGCCAACGCCTACAGCGGCGTCCTCGACATCACCACGCCGACCGCCCGGGAGGCCAAGGGCACCAAGCTCACGGTGGGCGGCGGCGCCCTGGGCGGGCCGTCCGGCGGCTGGGACGGCGGCAGCCCCGCCTCCTTCCGCGCCGACCTCCGGCATGCCGGCGTGTTCGGCGAGGGCCGGTTCGGCTATCGGCTGAACCTCGGCTACAGCCAGACCGACACCTGGAGCCGCTCGCGCACCCTGCGCGACTCGACCTCGCTCCAGAAGGAGTATGCCGACGCCACCGACTCCTCGGTGGCCAAGGCCCGCGCCGAGGTGCGGCCCCTGCTGGGGCAGACGGCCGACCCGACCACCGGCGAAGTCTCCGGCGACCGTGACCCGATCACCAGCATGTACGGCAGCGCCCGGTTCGACTACTACGCCGCCAATGGCGCGGTGGGCACCGTCGAGGGCGGCGTGGCCAGCGTCGCCAACGAAGTCTTCGTCACCGGCATCGGCCGGGTGCAGGTCACCGGGGCCAGCCGTCCGTGGGCCCGCCTCAACTGGGCCGACAACCGCTTCAACATCATGGCCTACTGGAACGGCCGCCGGACCGGTGACCCGCAGTACTCCCTCGCCTCGGGCGCCCCGCTGCTCGAGACCTCCGACATCTTCCACCTCGAGGGCCAGGGCAACGAGAGCTTCAGCGATGGGCGCGGCCGGATCGTCTACGGCGCTTCGGCGCGGAACATCCGGCTCGACACCGACACCACCCTGATGATCGGGCGGGACGACAACCGGAGCGACTACTACTACGCCGGCTTCGCCCAGTTCAGCTGGGACCTGACCGACAAGGCGAGGTTCGTGCTGGCCGGCCGGGTGGACCTCGGCACCCTGATCGACCCGCAGTTCTCGCCCAAGATGGCGCTGGTCCTGACCCCCTCGGAGAAGCACTCGATCCGGTTCACCGTCAACCGCGCCTTCCAGACGCCGAACTACTCCGAGTACTTCCTCCGCGCCCAGGCCTCGGTGGCGAACCTGTCCCTGCTCGAGGCCGGCCTCCGGGCCTCGGCCCTCGGCCCGGCCCTCGCCGGCGTCCCCAACGGCCAGCTCTTCGCGTGCACGACCGTCGGCCCGACCTGCACGAAGACCTCGTCGAACGTGCCGGGGATGGCCCGGGGCAACGGCAAGCTCCAGGTCGAGACCAACACCGGCTACGAGGTCGGCTACCGGGGCGACCTGAGCGACCGGTTCTTCATCTCGGTCGACGCCTATGTCAACCGGCTCGGCAACTTCGTCACCGACCTGCTCCCCGGCGTGAACCCGGCGTTCAAGTTCTGGACGTCGCCGACCGCCGTACCGGCCCCCTTCCGGGGCACGCTGGAAGGCACCGTCCGGAGCATCCTGCTCTCCAACCCCGCGACCCGGACGGCCGGCCTGGGCCTGACCCGGCAGGAGGACGGCAACACCGCCATCGTCCTCAGCTACAGCAACGCCGGCAGCGCCACCCAGTGGGGCACCGACATCGGCGCCGGCTTCCACTTCACCGACGAGCTGACCGGCTCGGCCGGCTTCAGCTGGTTCGACTACAGCGTCAACACCGACGAACTCGCCGCCGGCGACAAGCTGCTGGCCAACACCCCCGAGTTCCGCTACACCGGCGCGCTGAACTACGCCGGCCGCCAGGGCCTCGACCTCGGCGCCAGCTTCCGCGCCTCCACCGGGTTCCCCTGGGCCGCCGGCGTCTTCGCCGGCTGGATCGAGCCGGGCTTCACCCTCGACGCTACCGCCGGCTACCGGATCACCAACAACCTCAGGGTCTTCCTGACCGGCAACAACGTCCTGAACGAGCAGTGGTTCAGCGTGTACGGCGGGTCGGTCAACGGCCGCCGGATCATGGCGGGAGCGACGGCGACGTTCTAGTCGAGAGTCGCGCGTAGCGCGTCGTGAAAAGTGAAGAGTGAAACGTCAAAGGGGCTCCACCTGGGGCCCCTTTTGACTTCTGACTCTTCACGGTTCACTGGTCACGTCTCACGGCTCTCGACTCTCGACTCACGACTATCTTTAGGCGCTGATGTCTGACCTGACGGACCTGACCCTCCCGCCCGACCAGGCGGCCCCCGGCGGGGCCTCCCTGAAGGTCTGGCGGAAGGTCCGGAGCCCGGAACTGCAGAACTACCGGGACATCGTCGTGGCGCTTCCCCCTTCCTACGGGGACGGCGCCCGGGACTACCCGGTGGTGTACATGCACGACGGCCAGAACCTCTTCGATCCGGCCACCAGTTACGCCGGCGACTGGGACCTGCTGGCCACCCTCCGGGCGACGGCGGCCGAGGGGCACGAGGCGGTGGTGGTGGGGATCGCCAACACCGGGCGGTTCCGGCGGTACGAGTACAGCCCGTTCCGCGATCCGAAGCACGGCGGGGGCGACGGCGACCGGTACCTGGCCTTCCTGGTGGAGACGGTCCGGCCGATGGTCGAGGCGGCCGTCCGGGTCCGGCGCGGCCCGGAGCACACGGCGATGGCCGGCTCGTCGCTGGGCGGCCTGATCAGCCTCTACGCCCTGTACCGCTACCCCAGGGTCTTCGGGAGCGTGGCGGCGCTGAGCCCCTCGGTCTGGTTCGGCGACGGGGCGATGCTGGACCTGGTGGAGCAGTCGGGCCCGCCGCGGGGCCGGCTCTACCTCGACGCCGGCACGGCGGAGGCGAAGGTGCTGGTGGACGGCGTGCGGCAGCTTCGGCACCTGCTGGAGGCCGGCGGGATGCCGCCTGAGCGGTTGCGGTACGTCGAGGACGAGGGCGCCGGGCACCACGAGTCCCACTGGGGACGGCGGTTCCGCGGCGCGTGGCCATTCCTGTTGGGAGCTGAATTACATGACGACAAAGATCGGTCTCATCGTGGGCCGGGAGTGGTCCTGGCCGCCGGCCTTCATCGAGGAAGTCAACCGCCGGAATGAGGGCGTCGTCGCCGAGTACGTGAAGCTCGGCACCCCCGCCATGAACGATCCGGCCCGGTATGCCGTGATCATCGACCGGATCTCCCACGAGGTCCCCTTCTACCGGACCTGGCTCAAGCACGCCGCGCTCCAGGGCACCACGATCATCAACAATCCCTTCATGTGGTCGTCCGACGACAAGTTCTTCGGCGCCACCCTGGCCACCTCGCTCGGGATCGCCCATCCGAAGACGGTGCTGCTCCCCAACCGGGAGTACATCCCGGGGATCAAGCACGACGAGAGCCTCCGGAACCTCGAGTTCCCGCTCGACTGGGAGGGGCTGGTCGAGACCCTCGGGCTCCCGATCGTCCTCAAGGACGCCTACGGCGGCGGCTGGCGCGACGTCTACATCTGCCACTCGCTCGACGAGCTGCTCGCCAACTACAACAACTCCGGGCAGCTCACCATGATCGCCCAGGAGTTCATCAAGTTCGAGCAGTTCATCCGCTGCATCTGCATCGGGCAGGAGCACATCCTCCCGATCCATTACGACCCGAAGGAGCGGAAGTACCACGTCGACCCTGGCTACCTCTCGCCCCGCCTCCGCGACCAGGTCGTCTCCGAGTCGCGAGCGCTGGTGCAGGCGCTCGGCTACGACATGAACTCGATCGAGTGGGCGGTGCGCGATGGCATCCCCTACGCCA
Source organism: Gemmatimonadales bacterium (assembly GCA_036390535.1). GTDB lineage: Bacteria > Gemmatimonadota > Gemmatimonadetes > Gemmatimonadales > GWC2-71-9 > SZUA-320. The sequence continues at coordinate 18,474 of DASWBQ010000021.1, forward strand.
TCGACTTCATGAACCCCGCCCCGGACTTCGACATCAACTCCCTCACCCCGACCTATTTCGAGTGGGCGCTGCAGCACATGGCCGACCTCGCCATCCGGCTGGCCCGGGAACCGCGCCCGGCCGTCGGCCCCAACCGGTGGAACCGCTTCCTGGCGGGGCGGCTTCCCCGCGAGGCGTAGCGGATGACGCCGAGCGCACCGGTCGCCGCCATCCGGGCCTGGCATGACGGCCTGGAGGGATCGGTCGCCGACGAATCGGCCGCCTTCCTCGAGGCCCGGCTCAAGGAGCAGGGGCTCTTCTTCGGCGACCGGCCGCTCTGCAACGTGCTCCGGCCGCGGTTCCTCTCGCCGGCCCAGTACCAGCTGCTCCGCCGGCAGGGCGCGCTCCTGCTCCGCGCCTGGGACGCGGCCTGGGCCGCCGCCATGGCCGACCCGGCCGTCTTCGCCCAGTTCCGGCTGGAGGCGTGGGAGGCCGAGCTGATCGGGGCCGACCCCGGCCGCACGGTGCCCAGCCCGTTCGGCCGCATCGACGCCTTCTTCGACTCCGCGGGGACCAGCTTCAAGGTCACCGAGTACAACGCCGAGACCCCGGCCGGCAGCGCCTATGTGGACGCCCTCACGGCGATCTTCCAGGGCCTCCCGGCGATGCGCGAGTTCCTCCGCAGCCACCTGGCCTGGAGCCTTCCGGTGCGCCACTCGGTGCTCCACGCCCTGCTCGAGGCCTGGCACGCCTGGTCGGGGCGCCGGGACGCCCCGAACATCGCCATCGTCGACTGGTCCGACGTCCCGACGTACAGCGAGTTCGTGCTGTTCGAGAAGTTCTTCGCCGCCAACGGGCTCAAGGCCGTCATCGTCGACCCGGCGGAGTGCGAGTACACCGGCGGCCGGCTGGTTGCCCGCGGCATGCCGGTCGACCTGATCTACAAGCGGGTGCTCATCAACGAGCTGGTCGAGCGGGGCGGGATGCAGCACCCGGTGGTGCGCGCCGTGCGGGAGGGGGCCGTCTGCATGGCCAACGGCTTCCGCTGCAAGCTGCTCCACAAGAAGGCCAGCCTGGCGGTGCTGTCGGACGAGCGGAACGCCCGCTGTTTCGGCCCCGAGGAGCGCGCCGCCATCGCTACCCACGTGCCGTGGACCCGGGTGGTCGAGGAGCGGAAGACCACCGTGGCCGGGCGCGAGGTGGACCTGATCGAGTACGCCCGCCGCGAGCGCGAGCAGCTGGTCCTCAAGCCCAACGACGACTACGGCGGCAAGGGCATCGTCCTCGGCTGGGAGACCTCCGACGCCGAGTGGGAGGCCGCGCTCCGGACCGCCCTGGCCGAGCCGCACATCGTGCAGCAGCGGATCGAGCTGCCGGTCGAGTCATTCCCGGCCCTCACGCCGGACGGCGTCCAGTACGCCGACCGGATCGTGGACACCGCGCCGTTCGTCTTCAACGGCGCCCATGTGGATGGCTGCCTGACCCGGATCTCGACCGCCTCGCTGGTGAACGTCACCGCGGGCGGCGGCTCGACCGTCCCGACCTTCGTCGTGGAGCCCAGACCGTGAGCCCCAAACCGCCTTCGCTGACCCTCGGCATCGAGGAAGAGTACCAGATCATCGATCCCGGGACCCGGGAGCTCAAGAGCTACATCACCGAGATCCTCAAGGAGGACTCGGTGCTGATGGGCGAGATCAAGCCCGAGCTGCACCAGTCGATGGTCGAGGTCGGCACCCGGGTGTGCCGCACCCCGACGGATGTGCGCCAGGAGCTGAAGCGCCTCCGGAAACTGGTGATCGACCTGGCCGCCAAGAACGGCCTCGCCATCGCCGCCGCCGGGAGCCATCCCTTCTCGGCGTGGCAGACCCAGGAGATCACCCCGCTCGAGCGCTACATCGGGGTGCGCGAGGACCTCCAGGACCTGGCCCAGCGGCTGCTGATCTTCGGCACCCACGTCCACATCGGGATCGAGGACCGCGAGTTCCTGATCGACGCGATGAACGTGTCGCGCTACTTCCTGCCCCACGTCCTGGCCCTCTCGACCAGCTCGCCCTTCTGGCTGGGCCGGCAGACCGGCCTCAAGAGCTACCGGAGCGTGGTCTTCCGGAACTTCCCCCGGACCGGCGTCCCGCCGGAGCTGCGGTCGTGGAGTCAGTACGAGCAGCTGGTGGACACCCTGGTCGCCACCAACTCGATCCCCAACTCCTCGAAGATCTGGTGGGACGTCCGGCCCAACTGGACCTACCCGACCCTCGAGTTCCGGATCTGCGACGTCAACACCCGGGTCGAGGAAGCGGTCTGCATGGCCGCCATCTTCCAGGCCATCATCGCCAAGCTGTGGAAGCTCCGGCGCGACAACCTGACGTTCCGGATCTACCCGCAGGAGCTGATCGAGGAGAACAAGTGGCGGGCCGTGCGCTACGGCCTCGACGGCAACCTGATCGACTTCGGCAAGCGCCGGGAGGCCCCGGCCCGCGAGTTGATCCACGAGCTGATCTCGTGGTTCCTGGACGACGTGGTGGACGAGCTGGGGAGCCGGAAGGAAGTGGAGTACGCTCTGAAGATCCTGGCGGAGGGCACCAGCGCGGACCGGCAGATCGCCATCTTCAAGCAGACCGGTGACCTCAAGGCCGTCGTGGACCATCTGGTCCGCGAGACGGCGGAGGGCGTGGTCTAGTGCGGCAGCGTCGCCCGACGGTCGGGATCCCGACCCAGACCCTCCACGCCATCGACGGGATTCCCGAGGGGCTCCCGGCCTCGTGGGTCATGAACCAGCGGTACTATCACGCCATCACCTCCGTCGGGGGGGTGCCGTGGATGGTGCCGCTGCTGCACGACGACCTGGCCACCCTGCGCGAGATCTACGAGCGGCTCGACGCGGTGCTGCTCGCGGGCGGGGTGGACATGGACCCCGCCACCTACGGCGAGGCCAAGACCGAGCTCTGCGGCAGCATCGACCCGGCGCGGGACGCCGTGGAGCTGCAGTTCGCCCGGTGGGCGCTCGAGGACAAGAAGCCGCTCTTCGGCATTTGCCGGGGCCTCCAGGTCATCAATGTCGCGTCCGGGGGCTCGCTCTACCAGGACGTGACGGCCCAGTACCAGCCGGCCATCAAGCACGACTACTTCCCCAACTACGGCTACGCCCGCGAGCATCTCGCCCACGAAGTCGCACTCGTCGAGGGATCCCGGCTCCGCCGCGTCTTCGACCGCGACCGGATCCTGGTCAACAGCATGCACCACCAGGGCATCCGCCAGCTGGGTGAGGGCCTTCGGGTCACCGCCACCGCGCCCGACGGCCTGATCGAGGCGATCGAGGCGCCCAACGGCCACTACCTGGTGGCGGTCCAGTGGCATCCCGAGGTCTTCGAGGCCACCGACCGCAACGTCTTCAACCTGCTCCGCGACTTCATCAAAGCCGCCGCCTGGCTCCGCCGATAGCGGCTGGCGCGAGCCAGCGCGGTTGACACCCCGCTCCCGCAAGACCTACATTGCTGCTCGCAATTAATTGATAACCATTATCAAATGATTACATGTTTGCCTGCCGCCTCTCTCGGCTAGCCCTCGTCGTCTGGCTGCTCTCCCCGTCCCTCGCCTCGGCACAGACCGGTTTGCTGGTCGTGGCCCACGGCGCCAACTCCGCCTGGAACGCCCAGGTCCGGGAGACGATCCGTCAGGTCAACTGGCCGCACGGCCCCGTCGCGACCGCGTTCCTGATGGGGGCGGAGGCCGAGTCCGCAGGGTGGGACGCGGCCGTCCGGGAACTGGAGCGGGCCGGGAGCCAGGCCATCGTCGTGGTGCCGCTGATGGTCTCGTCCCACGGCAGCCACTATCGCCAGGTGCAGCATTACGCCGGCCTCATCGCGGACCTCCCGCCGGAGCTGGCGGCGCACAACCACGGCACGCCGGGCCTCACCACCCTGCCGATGCGGGTCACTCCCGCACTCGATCAGGCGCCGGAAGTCGGGACGGCCCTGGTGGCGCGGTGGCTGGCCGGCGGCCAGGCCGCGGCGGATGCGCCGCTCCTCCTGCTGGGCCACGGGCCCGAAACCGCCGAGGACGCGGCCCGCTGGGCGGAGGCCTTCGCCTCGCACGGACGGTCGCTCCGCGAGGCGGGCTACCGCGGACGGATCGAGGCCGCCTTTCTCCGTGATGATGCGCCCCCTCCGGTCCGCGCCGCCGCCATCTCGGCGATGCGCGACACCGTCACCAGGATGGCCGCCCAGGCGGGAGACTCCGTATCGGTGCTGACGGTGCTGGTCGCCACCGGGCCGATGACCAGCGCCCGGATTCCGAAGGACATCGCTGGTCTCCCGGTCCGCTATCGGCCGGTCGGGCTCACCCCGCACCCCGCGATTGCCCGCTGGATCGAGCGGATTGCCGCCGGGTCACTCGCCGCGCGCTGACGGCCGCCGCCACCATGTGCAGGCGCTCTGGAGTTCCTTTGATCGCGTCCTCCAGCGCCTTCGGCTCGTCACTCGTGAAGCCGTGCTGGCGAGGTGACCCGGGAGCGGTGGACGGGAACTGGTCGCGGCCGTCCCGCTACGGCTCCGCCACGCCAAGGGCGTCGAGCAGGCCCGGCGACCAGAGCGCCAGCGAATCCCGCCCCGCGCGGTCGTAGGGGGCAGCCGCGTCGTTGTACCGCCGGAGCAGCCGTCGCGGGTCGGTCATGCACCGGATCAGCTCGTCGCGGCCGAACCGCTCCTCGATCACCGCCGCCATCTTCCAGCCCACCGTGTACCACGGTCCCTGGATTCCGTAGAAGTTCGCCGCCACCGCCTGGATGGTGTCCGGGGTCGCCAGCCGTCCGGCGAGGATGTCGCCGAAGAACGCCTCGAGGGTGCCGAGGTCCTGGTTGAACCGCGCCACGTCCCGGTCCCAGCGCGCCCGGTCCTCGGCCGGGCTGTCCGCATGCGGATGCACCCCTGGGCCCCCCGCTGCCGCCAGCATCGCGAACCCCTCGCCGAATGCGCCCATCCATCCGGCGGCGGCCCGGGCTGCGGGGGCCAGTGCCGCCAGGGCCGCGTCGCGCCGCGCCCGCACGCTGGCGAAGCCGATGTGGTGCAGCTCGTGCGCGACCGTGTTCTCGAACTGCGCCGGCGATACGGCGGGGTCCAGGTAGAGGAAGATCGCGGGGTCGGTCTGGACCTCCCACACGAAGCTGTTGGTCTGGGGCTTGATCACCAGGTAGACCGTGGCCCGGATCCGGGCGTCCGCCGGCAGGTAGGCAAGTGCCCGGGCGGCGGCCCGCTGCAGGTCGGCCCCGGCCCAGGCGCGCAGCGCGGCCCGCAGCGCCGGGGCGCGGGACGCCAGCCCGTCGGACCGGACGAACGCCGCGAAGCTGGAGTCGGTGAAGGCCCGCCGCATCGCGGCCTCGCGGGTCTGCAGTCGCCGGTATCCCTCGCTCGTGAAGAGGGCCTGCCAGGCCCCGGGGGCTGCCGCTGGCCGTCCTTCCACCAGCGCCAGCACCGCTGCCGCCTGGACGGTGTCGAGCCGCAGCTGCACCCGGTCAGCGGGAGACTGGGCGGCCCCGGGTACGACCGAACCGACGGTGATGGCGAACAGGGCCGGGCGAAGCGCCACCGCAACCTTGCCGATGAGGGATGAGAGTGAGACGCGCCCGCCGGGCCAGGGGTTGCGTCGCATCCGGCTCACCAGTGGACCACCACCGTGGCGAGGAAGGTCCGCTCCGCCACCGGGAAGAGGTAGCGGCTGGTGCCGTCGGTGTACCCGCTGGCGTAGGCATCGGCGTCGAAGGCGTTGAGCATCTGGCCCCGCACCTCGAACCGGCCGAACCGCGCCGAGGCGCGGAGGTCGGCGGTTGTCGCGGCCGGCAGCACCTGGGTGTCACTGCCGTCGTTGGCGAGCTGCGACTGCCCCACGTGCCGGAGCGTCGCGCCGAGCTCCACCCGCTTGCCGGGGAGCCAGCGCCCGTCGAGGGTGGCGATCAGGGACGGCGACAGCAGGGGCGCCACGTCGGCGTAGGTCGCTCCGCTGGCGTCGTCGGTGTATTCCTCGATCCGGGCCCGCATCAGCATCACGTTGCCCGAGAGCGTCAGCGCGCCGGTCGGCCGCCACGCTCCCTCCACCTCGACCCCGGTCCGGTAACTCTTCGGCACGTTCTTCCGGAGCGGGGTGCCGTTGATGGTGATCGTCCCGATCGGGGCGATCTCGTCCCGGAACTGCATCGTGAAGCCGTTCACCGCGAGGTCCGCGGTCCGCCCGCTCCACCGGAGCCCCGCCTCGACGTCGGTCACCCGCTCCGGCGTTACCTGGTCGAGTGGCAGCACCACGGGGGCGAGCTCGTCGTTCACGTCGTCGGCACCGGCGAACATGTCGGTCCGGGCCGGTTCGCGCGAGGTCCGCCCCACCGACAGGTGCGCCTCCACCGCGGAGGTGGCGTGCCAGGTCAGCCCCACCTTCGGGTTCAGGAAGACCCAGTCGATCTCGGGTCGCCCGAAGCTTGAGCCCGGCGTCGGCTCATACTGGAAGGCGGCCCGGCGGAGTTCCAGGTCACCGTGCAGCTCGATGGCGCCCACCACCCAGTTCGCCTTCACGAAGCCGCTCTGTTCCTGCTTGTGCCCGGTGTTGTCGTAGACCCGCGAGGCCAGGTCGGGGCGGACGAAGAGATAGTGGTCCCGCTGGTAGGTGCTGAGGTGGGCGCCACCCGTGAGCGTCAGGTCGTCGCCGGCCCAGGTCACGGTGCTGAGCAGGCCGTACCAGACGTGGCCGAGGTTGAAGTTCCAGAGTTCGTCGCCGACCGCGACGTCGTAGTCGCCGGCGGCGCTGTTCCGGTAGCCGGTGGCGGTGAGCAGCGTCGAGCCGCCCAGGGCCCGGGTGTACCGGACGCTCAGCATCTCCTGGTGGAAGTCGTCCTGCTCGTCGGGCGACATCGGGTTGAGGCGGCGGTCGCCGGCCAGATCCGTCTCGGAGGCGGCGTAGTACGCCAGCTGGGTCTTCGAGCGGCCGGCAAAGGCCGTCACCTTCACGGCGTCCCGGTCCCCGAACCACCCGGCGCTGAGGAAGGCCGAGTAGGCGTCGTTGCCCGAATGGTCCCGGTAGCCGTCGGTCGTCTGCACCGACACGCGCGTGTACGCCGCGAACCCGCCCTTCAGGCCGGTCGCGCCCTCGAGGCTCACCCGCGCCGTGCCCCACGATCCCCCCGTCAGCTGGGCCTCCCCGAACCCGGAGGTCGTCGCGATCGGCACTGACTCGAAACTCAGCGACCCGCCGTACGACGCCGTCCCGAAGCCGCTGGTGCCCACGCCCCGCTGGATCCGCACCGACTGGATCGAGTTGAGGAAGTCCGGGACGTTGGAGAAGTAGAGGACCTGGTCCTCGGGGTCGTTGAGCGGCACCCCGTCGAGCGAGATCGTCAGCCGGGTCTGGTCGATGCCCCGGAGCCGGAGGTAGCTGTAGCCGGAATACCCGCCGGCGTCGGACGCGGCCGTGACGGCGGTGAGCCCCTGGAAAAGGAGCGGGGCGTCCTGGCCCACCTGGGTCCGCTCGATGGCGGCGCGGGAGAGGGTGGCCTGCGAGGTCGTGGTCGCCGCCCCGGCCCGGGTGGCCTGCACCACCACCGTCTCGAGGGTGTCGGCCTTGGTCCGGAGCGGGACGGTGTCCTGGGCGGCCAGGGCGATGGCGATGGCGGAGAGCGGATACAGCATGCCGGAGCCTCGTGCTTCTGGCGTCCGGGGGGCGGTCCGTGGCGATGAAGTAAGGAGCCGACGGTCGCCGCCTCCCTACGCCGGTATGAACCGGATCAGGTTCCAAGGGACTGTCTCAACTCCGAATGCGGAGTACCCCTGGCGGCTGGTGGAATATCTAACCGGGTGCTTTAGATCGGAAGGAAGACACGCCCAGCTGCCC
>DASWBQ010000022.1:0-1667 GCA_036390535.1 Gemmatimonadales bacterium
GGTGACGCGGTTCAGCGTGTCGAGCCCCGACAGATACTGTATCTGAGCGTTGACGAAGTCCGGGGCGTAGAACGAGAGCAGGACCTCGTTCCTCCTCACTAACGACCCGGTGGTCGCGCCCTTCACCTCGCGTACCACGCCCTCCGCGCCGGCGACCAGCGGGTACACGGCGTTCTCGTCGGGCGCCACCCGGCCGGTGGTGCGCAGGCTCCGCACGCCGGAGACGGGTTCCACGACGCCGAGCCTCACTCCGATCGTCTGCTGGCGCTCGGAGCTCACCCGCACCGCGCCGGCCGGGAGCGCGGTTCCGTCGGGAGCCGACGTCGCCCCGCCGTCCTCGCGCACGGGCTCGAGGCGCATGCCGCAGGAGGGACAGTCGCCCGGCCGGTCTGACCGGTACTGCGGGTGCATCGGGCAGGTGTAGGCGGAGACGGCCTGCTGCTGCGGAGAGCTCCCGGCGTCCCTCCGGCCCCACCGCGTGCCGGCTGCGAAGGACGCGCCCACGACGAGCAGGCCCAGGGTGACTTGGACGGCGACCTTCATGTCGGACTCCGCGCGGGATCATAACTCACCGGCGTCCGACACCACCTCACCCGAAAGGGCTATGGCGCATAGCCCTTCTATTCCGACGAGGCGACCCCTACAGGGGATGGATCGGGAACGGGGTCCTCGCTACGCTGCCGGCAACCGGGAGGCCGCAACATCCGATGGGCGCACCGCCAAGCACCTCGCGAGACGACGACGATGCGCAGACTTCTCCACTCGCCCGCGGGCGCCGAAGCCTCCCGGGCGGGTCGACGACCACCGCCGCACCGCCCGGGAGCGGCGTATCCGGAAACACTGAGGCGAACACGTGCGAAATGCGCCTCCGACCTCGCGGAGTGCATGAGGGGGTAAGGGACATGAGAAGCAAGAGGTTGCTGACCCTGGGAATGGCGCTGCTCGCCATCACCTGGGGAGTCGATCGGACGTTCTCGGCGGAGAGGCCAAAGCCGAAGAAGCTGCAGCAGGTCACACCGGCCGATCGAAAGGCCGCCGCCAAGCGCGCCACCCAGAAGGGCCTGAAGCCGGGCGTAGCCGGCAAGGCACGGGCGAAGAGTGCAGTCGCTACCCGGGGGGCCGAGCCGGTCCAGGCCGCCGCGGCACCTCTGCCGGGCATCGAAGGTCCGGGCGGGGTACCCCATTACTTCGGTCCCTACGGCAACTGGGCCTACAGCCCGCTGCCGAAGGGTCCCGTCGCCGCGGTCACCCTCGTGGACCCAGGCACCGGGTACCACAACCCGCTGGTCTACATCGACGATGCCTATGGCACGAGCACGATTAGCGCTTCGGTTACAGCCACCCCCGACCCCGCCAGTGGCGCCATCACCGGCTTCACGGGTCTTGTAGGCGGTGAAAACTACACCGCTCCCGTTGTGACCATCGTGGATGACCCTGCTCTTTGCGGAGAAGGAGACCTTCCCCCGTGCGGTACAGGCGCGACCGCCGACGCGGTGATCGGTGGCACGCTCACCGGCGGCATGCTCAAGTTCGTCGACCTCCTGCCGGGGATCCCGGGCGTCACCACGTACAACACGGTGGCCAACGGGTACAACGCTGACGGCTCGAACAACCTCGGCCAGTACCTCTCGCTCGCCGTCAAGGACACTACGAGGTTTCCGGGTTCC
>DASWBQ010000023.1:0-5233 GCA_036390535.1 Gemmatimonadales bacterium
AGCTGCCGTCGGCCGGCGGGTCATCCGCCTCGGACGGGGGGGGCGCCGACCGGGGACCGGTGTCGGGAAGCAGCCGATCGATGTCCGCCGGGGTAACGTCCTTCCCGGTCGAGAGGATCAGCAGCCGCTCCACCGCGTTCCGGAGTTCCCGGACGTTTCCGGGCCAGGCCCGCTGGACCAGCGCCCGCATCGCATCCTCGCGGAACCGCCGCGACGGGATGCCACCCCGCCCCGCCAGCCGGTGGGCGAAGTGCTCGACCAGGATGGGAATGTCCTCGCGCCGCTCCCGCAGCGGCGGCACGGTGATCGGCACCACGTTGAGTCGATAGAACAGGTCCTCCCGGAAGCGGCCCGCGGCGATCTCCTCCTCGAGACGCTTGTTGGTGGCGGCGAGGACCCGCACGTCCACGGCGACCGGGCGGGCGCCGCCGATCCGGGTGACCAGCCCTTCCTCCAGGACCCGCAGCACCTTCGCCTGCGCGGCAAGCGACATGTCCCCGATCTCGTCGAGGAAGAGGGTGCCCCCGTCCGCGAGCTCGAACTTCCCGGCCCGGTCGGCCACCGCCCCCGTGAAGCTCCCCTTCATGTGGCCGAACAGCTCGCTCTCGATCAGCTCGGACGGGATGGCGGCGCAATTGACCTCGACGAAGGGACCGCCGCGGCGCGGCGACCGCTCGTGCAGGGCATGGGCCACCAGCTCCTTGCCGGTGCCGTTCTCCCCGGTGATCAGCACCCGCGATCCCGTGGCTCCGACCCGCTCCACCATCGCGAGGACGGCGCGAAGCGTCGCGCTGGCGCCGACGATGGGGTAGCGGGTGTCGCTGGATTCCCGGAGCCGCTCGTTCTCCCGGACCAGCTCCGCCCGGGCGAGCGCGTTCCGCACCGTCACCAGCAACCGGTCGGCATCGAGCGGTTTCTCGAGGAAGTCGAAGGCACCCTGCCGGGTTGCCTCTACCGCCGTGGCCACCGTGCCGTGCCCGGAGATCATCACCACCTGGGCCGCCGGATCGGCCTCGCGGAGGCGCCGCAGCGTCTCGAGGCCGTCGAGCCCGGCCATCTTCACGTCGAGGAGGATCAGGTGCGGCCGGAACTCCGGATAGACGGTGAGCGCCTCGCCCCCGGACCCGGCCAGGCGCACGGTGCACCCGTCGTACTCGAGGACCTGCCGGAGCGCCTCGCGGACCCCAGGCTCGTCGTCGACGACGAGGATCCGGGCCCCCTTCATCGCAGCGGGAACTCGGCGCGGGACCGGTAGGTCGGCCCGCCGCTCCCCAGCTCGCTCTCGAAGAGCACGACCTGGTCGGCCCTGAAGGGGGCGTGGGGAGCGATCCCCTCGAGCCGTGCCATGGCGTCATGGGGCAGGCGGTGCCCTTCCCGGACCCGCCCCAGGGTAATGTGCGGATGGAAGGGCCGCCCTTCCGGGGGGAAGCCGATCTCCTCGCCCCCGCGCTCGATCCGGTCCTGGAGCAGTTCGAGGGCCGGATCGGGAGTGATGTCGAGACGGAGGACCCGGGGCCTCGAGGCGTCGGGAAACGCCCCGCCGCCGGTGATGGCCAGCGTCATCGGCGTCATCCGCTCCACCGCGTAGCCGAGCATTTCGGCGATGGTGTCGAGCCGGTCCGGCGCGACCTCCCCGAAGAACTTGAGGGTGATGTGGAGGCCGTCATCGCGGACCCACCGCACCGGCCAGCCCAGCTCGCGGAGGAAGCGCAGCTCCAGCACGGCGGCCTGGTGTGCGTCCGGGGGCAGCGGAACGGCCACGAAGAGACGCATCAGACCACCGCCAGCGGCAGCAGGCCACCGCGCCGGTATCCCCCCGGATCGCGCACCACGCGCTCGAACCCCAGGGACCGGAATTCCCGCTCGACCTCTCCCCACCGGCCATCCACCAGCGCGAACTCCGCCGGGTCGAGCTCGATCCGCGCCATCTCCCCGTGGTGCCGGACCCGGAGGTTGCCAGCCACGCCCAGCCTACGGAGCCAGGCCTCGCCCGCCTCGACCTGCCGCATGCGTGCCGGGGTGACGGCCAGCCCGTACTCCACCCGGCTGGCCAGGCACGGCGACGCGGGGGCATCCCAGATCGGGATGCCGAGGACTCTGGCGGCCTCCCGCACCATGGCTTTGGTCCAGCCGAGTTCCGCCAGCGGCGACCGCAGTCCCTGTTCCTGCCCGGCGATCGCCCCGGGCCGGTGTTCGCCCAGATCGTCGGCGTTGGTGCCGTCGATGATGGTGTCAAAGCCCCTGGCGGCCACCGCCCGCAGCCGGCGCCAGAGTTCCGTCTTGCAGAAGTAGCAGCGATCGGTCGGGTTTGCGGCATAGCGGGGGTCGTCGAACTCCCCGGTCTCGACCAGCTCCAGCGGCACCGAGAACCGGGCGGCCAGCGACTCGGCCTGAGCCCGCTGGCCGGCCGAGAGGGAGGGACTCACGCCGAGCACGGCGAGGAAGCGCCCCGGCCCGAGAGCCTGCGCCCCAAGCACCGCCAGGAGGGCCGAGTCCACCCCGCCGGAATAGCCAAGAACGACGCGGCCCAGCCCGCGGAGATGAGCAGCGAGCGCCGCTGTGTCGCGCATGGGGGAAACGTAACGTCCCGATCGGGCAACGGAAGCGATTGCGCCGGCGCCCCGGAGGCTGTTCCATTGGGGCATGATCGGCGAGGACGGCCTGCTCGAGATCACGCCCGCCCTGCGACTGCCGGTGCGGGAACTGACCTTCCGGGCCACTCCCTCCGGCGGACCGGGCGGGCAGCACGCCAACCGATCCTCGACCCGGATCGAGTTGTGGTGGCACGTCGCCGCCAGCCCTTCGCTGACGGAGACCCAGCGCACCCTGGTGACCGCCCGGCTGGGTCGGCGCCTCGACGCCGAGGGACGGCTCCGCATCGTCAGCGCCGAGCGGCGAAGCCAGTCGCAGAACCGCGAAGCCGCGGTGGCGCGCCTGGTCACCCTGGTCGCCGGCGCCCTCCATGTGGCCCCGCCCCGCCGTCGAACCCGCCCCACCCGCGGGTCCATCGAGGAGCGCCTGGCCGCCAAACGCCGTCGCGCCGCGCGCAAGCGTGACCGCCGGAGCGGCGACGGGGACGAATAGCCGGAGAGGACATGGAGTGGCGCTACTTCGGGACCCGGGATGTCCGCCTGGCGCGGCAGTGGGCCGGCGACGGAGGCGTCGCGGTCCACGAGAACCTGTTCCGGCTGCGGGGCATGCGATGCGCCCACCTCCTGGCAGCGGATGAGGACCGCCTGGTGGTGGCGGCCCTCCTGGTTGGCTGCCAGAAGCACTGGCTTCAGCGAACTCGCACACTCCATTTCGATCTGGCAGGCGATTTCCTGGCGCGGGCCCTGATCCGGTGCGGGCTCGACCCGGCACACCCGCCGACCCGTTCGGTCTGGTCGTCCCGGTGAAGCCCCCCACGCTCCGGGTCCTGCTCGAACCGCCCGACCGGCGGGAAACCGGGTTGGGGCTCGCGGCCAGCGTGCTCATCCATGTCGTGGTCGTGGTGGCGCTCGTGATCGCCTATCGAACCCGGCCGGCCGAGAACAGCCTGGTCGACCAGTTCATCACCTTCATGGTCCCGCCGCCCCGCGAGCAGGCCCAGGAGGGGGCGCAGGGCGTGGCGTTCGGGGGCCCGGCGGGCGCCGGGGAAGAGGGACTGGGGACTGGCCGCGCCCTGCCGACCGGAACCGGCCCGCGCGATGAACCCGCCGGGGACACGACCGCGGCGGCCGGCCCGGCTCTGCCCCCGATTCCGGGAGACAGCATCCTCACCGAGATCGAAGTGGATTCCACGGTGCAGCGCCACCCGTGGAGCGCCGCGCCACAATACCCGCCCGAGCTGCTGAGCGCGAACATCGAGGGGAGCGTGTCGGTGACCTACGTGGTCGACACCACCGGGTTCGCCGATTCGGTCAGCCTCAGGATCATCGATGCCACTCACCCCGCTTTCGTCGAGTCGGTCCGGCGGGCCATCCCGGGAATGCGGTTCCGCCCGGCCCTGCTCAGCGGCCACAAGGTCCGCCAGCTGGTCTCCCAGACCTTCACCTTCCGGATCCGTCGGCCGACGGGCGACAGCGTGCCGCCGGGGGAGTCTCCGTGACTCGAGAGTCGAGAGTCATTTCCCCATTTGACTTTTCACCCCTCACCTCTCACTTCTCACCCTGCAGGATCAGCGCCTCGCAGCTCGGTCATCCCTGTTCCCTGTTCCCTGTTTCCTGAACCAAGAGATACATGCCCGCCATCGACCTCAACGCCGACCTCGGCGAGGGCTTCGGGCGCTGGAGCATCGGCGGCGACGAGGCAATGCTGGACCTGGTCACCAGCGCGAGCGTTGCTTGCGGCTTCCATGCCGGCGATCCCCAGGTCATGCTGGCCACGGTGCGCGCCGCCGCCGCCCGCGGCGTCAGCGTGGGCGCGCATCCCGGGTACCGGGACCTCGTCGGGTTCGGCAGGCGCGACCTCGCGGCGACGCCCGAACAGATCCATGCCGACGTGGTCTACCAGGTCGGTGCCCTTCACGCGTGCTGCCGCGCGGCAGGCACCCACGTGCGCTATGTGAAACCCCACGGCGCGCTCTACAACCGCGCCGCTCGCGACGCCGCGGCGGCGGACGCCATTGCCGCCGCCGTCAGGGACACGGACCCCGCCCTGGTGCTCCTGGGACTCGCCGGCAGCGAACTGGTATCCGCCGGGCGACGGGCCGGGCTCCGGGTTGCCGCGGAGGCGTTCGTGGACCGGAACTACGAGGCCGATGGAACGCTGACGCCTCGCAGCCGGCCCGATGCCGTCCTAGCCGATCCGGAGGCGTGCGCCCGGCGCGCGGTTCGCCTCGTGCAGCACGGCCTGGTCACCACCCGGGACGGGTTCGAACTCGCGGTCACCGCGGAATCGCTCTGTGTCCACGGGGATGGCCCTGCCGCCATCGCCCTGCTGCGACAGGTCCGGGGGGCGATGGCCGCCGCCGGGGTCGACCTCCGCCCGTTCGCCTGATGGCCGCCCCGCCGGTCCGGGTCGATCCGCTGGGCGACCGGGCGGTGATCCTCACGTTCGGCGACCGTATCGACCCCGCGGTCCACGCCCGGGTCACCGCCCTGGCACGACAGCTCCGACACCACCCGCCGGCCGGGGTGGGCGACGTCGTTCCCTCCTACACGACCCTGGCCGCCTGGTTCGACCCGGCACTTCGACGTCATGAGGAGCTCGCCGCGGAGCTGCTCGAGCGCGAGGCAGCCGCCGCCGGGAC
>DASWBQ010000024.1:0-16106 GCA_036390535.1 Gemmatimonadales bacterium
CCCCGTGCTGGACGTCTACGTCCACGTCACCGAGCGGGAAGCCCGCGCCGACAGCGCGTCCCCATGGCCGATCCCCGCCCGCCTGCAGGACCTCAACGACGGCCCGCACCTGAACTACCTGGTGCAGTGGTTCATGCTGGCGGCGGCGAGCCTGGCGTTCGGGGTGATCTTCGTCCTCAGGAAAGAGAGCGGAGAGCCGAGAGCCGAGAGCAGAGGCTCCTGACTTCTTCCTCCGCTCTCCGCTTTCGGCCTTCCGCTCTCACCGAAGCTCCGGGCAGATGATCCGGTCGAACTGGTAGGGTCCGCCGGTCTCGGCGTCGGTCCATGGGAAGCCTCGGCAGACGGCGGGGTAGTGGTCCCGGTCGTAGATGCTGCAGGCGTTGTCCCTGAGGAAGACGCACTTCCGGTTCTTCACCCGGGTGCGCCACTCGCCCCACCGGGTCCGGTAGATCAGGTGCCAGCCGTAGTCCCGCCCGATGACCTGTGCCTCGTCTTCACTGAGGGTGGTCCCGTAGCTGCAGCAGGCCGAGTGGTGCGGGCAGGGATAGCAGGGGAGGACGGGCAGCATTCAGCGAACCTTGCGCGTGCAATCAGCAAACAGGGAACAGGGAACAGGGAACAGGAAACAGATGAGATGCTCCGTGCTTTGGTCTCTCGTGCGCAGTCCCTGGTCCCTGTTCCCTGTTTCCTGTTTCCTACGCTAGCGCGGTGAAACCACCTCCGCCAGCGGAATCCCCTCGAGCGGCTCCAGTGGCTTGATGCCGAGGAGGGCGGCGAGGGTCGGGGCGATGTCGATGGTCCGGGGCGGCGGCGCGGTGGCCGTCCGGGTCCGGTCATAGACGCCGGGGGTGATGCCCTTCCCCATGAAGACGATCGGCACCCGGACGTCGTCCGGATTGGTGGTGCCGTGGGTGGTGGCCGCGGGGTGGTAGCTCCAGATGTACCCCGGAGCCAGGCTGGCGGCGGCGAGCCAGGGGAAGTCCGGCTCGACACTGCGACGCCAGCGCTGCGCGTCGAGGTCGTCTGCGGCCGCGGCCTTGAGGGCCTTCGGGGTGTAGATCCGGGTGACCCCGGTCTGCCGCGCCAGCTTCGAGGCCAGGTCGGACGCCAGGCTGTCGACGTTCAGCCCGACCGAGCGGATGGCCGCAGTGTCGCCGTAGAGGAGGCCGTTGTTGAACTCGATGCCGAAGCTCCGGCTGAAGCGTCCCACCAGTTCCTGCTCCGCATAGTAGGCCACCGTGTCACCGCTGGCCCGGCCGGCCATGCGTCCCCGGGCGCGCGTCGCCTCGGGAAACGAGGTCACCCCGTGGTCCGAGCTGAGGACCCAGAGGATCCGGTCGGCGGGCACGTGGGCGGCAAGCGAGTCCATGAACCACGCCAGCCAGCCGTCGAGCCGGAGCAGGTTGTCGTGCATCTCCCGGGAGTCGGGCCCATAGACATGGCCCACGCCATCGGTGCTCGAGAGCGAGATGGACAGGAGGTCCGGACGGGACCGCTGACCCAGCCGGAGCTGACGGGCGCCCTCGAGGGCGACGTCGAGAGTCAGAGAGTCCGGATAGGGCGAGCCGGCCAGTTCAAGGGACGCACGCGTCGAGTCCCCGCTGAAGCGGTGCGGGAAGGTGGTGCCGTTGCCGCCCCGCTCCCACGGCTGGTCGTCCACCTCGGGGTATTCCGACTCCGGCTTGAGGAGATTCCACGCCTTGCCGGCGAACTTTCGGGCACCGTGGCGGCTGTTCCACTTCCTGAGCCAGTCGGGGAGTTCCTTCCCGTACCAGGTGCTGGTCGTGAAATAGCCGGTCTGGTACCAGTAGACCGGGACCTTGGCCTGGCCGATCGGCAGGATGGCCCCGCGGTCCTTCCGGGAGACCGACAGCACCCGCACGTCCTTGTCGGCCGCCTTCATCCAGTCGTAGAGGGTGGTGCCGCGGAACCGCACCGGCGACGCGCCGGGTCCGGGGATGCCGAGGAGGGGTGCCTCCTCATCGGGGACTCCCAGCTCGTTGGTGATGACGCCGACGGCGCCTGGCGAACGGCCGGTGAGGAGGGTCGAATGGCCCGGCGCCGTCTCCGTGATGGCGTGGTCCTGCTCGCCACGCGTGTAGATGGCGCCCCCCGTGGCCAGTCGCTTCAGGCCTCCCTGATACTCCTTGGCGAACCGTTCGAAGTAGTCGGCCCGCATCTGGTCGACGGTCAGGACGACGACGAGGCGGGGCCCGTCTGGCTGGGCCTGGGCCGAGAGAACGGGCGTCGCCGGGACGCAGCCGACCACGAAGCCGGCGAGGAGGAGAAGTCGCATCCGCACAATGTACCAAGCGGCAGGGGGAGTCCGGAACCCGGACCGACTATTTTACGTGGCTTGGAGGACGACCATGCCACGCTACGCTCTTGTCGCTGTCCTTGGGTTCGCCGCCGCCGGCTGTGACCGGCCCGCGGCGCAGCCCGACGGCCAGGCCGCAGCGCCTGCCGAGTCGGGGCTGCCCGCCTCAGTGCTCCGGAACCGGCTCCGCGGCGTGCATCTTGGCAAGCCGCAGGCCAAGCCGGACATCCGGCTCTCCACGGTGGACGGGCAGCCGTTCAACCTGATCGAGGACACGCGGGGCACGCTCACGCTCCTCTTTTTTGGCTACACCCACTGCCCCGACATCTGCCCGGTCCACGTGGCCAACGTCGGGAAGGTGATGAAGACGCTGCCCGACGAGGTGAGCTCGAAGATCCGGTTCGTCTTCGTGACAACCGACCCGGAGCGGGACACCCCGGAGCGGCTCAAGGCGTGGCTGGCCAACTTCCACCCGGCGATCATCGGGCTGGTGGGCACCCCGGACCAGATCACGGCGGCCCAGCTCGCGGCGGGCCTGCTCCCCGCCGCCAAGGAGATCGCCGATTCGGCCGCGCCCCAGAACTACCTGGTGTCGCACGCGGCCCAGGTGATCGCCTTCACGCCGAACGACGACATCGCGCACATCGTCTACCCGTTCGGGGTACGCCAGCAGGACTGGGCGAACGACCTCCCGATTCTGGTGAACGGGTGGCCGCAATGAGACGGGCGGACGGGCAGACGGGCGAACGGGCGAAGCGGGGGTCGGGCGGACGGGCGGACGGGCGGACGGGCAGGAGCCCCATGCTGGCCGGCCTGATTCTCCTTGCCGCCTGTCAGGGTGGGACCGGCGGCGGATCGGCCGCATCCGCCGCAGCCCTCACCATCGAGGGGGCGTACGCCTATGCCCCGCCGGCGTCGGGCGAGGTGGCGGTGTACTTCACGGTGCACAACCCGGCGGAGGCGCCGGACACCCTGGTGCACGTGAACACGCCGGAGGCGGCGGGGGTGATGTACCACCGGAACGTGACGGAGGGCGGGCTGGTCCGGATGGAGCACCTCGAGACGCTGGCCGTAGCGGGGCGGGACAGCCTGGTGCTGGCGCCCGGCGGGCTGCACCTGATGCTCACCAGCGTGAAGCCGCGGTCGCCGGGTGACACGCTGCACCTGGCGCTGAACTTCGCCCGCGCGGGGAGCCGGATGGTGACGGTGGTGATCCGGGAACCGGGGATGTAGACAAGTCGAAAGTCGAAAGTCGAACGACTCACGACTCACGACCTTCGACTTACGACCTACGACTTACGACTCTCGACTCCCATGCAATGGTGGTGCGCGGCAACGGCGCAGGAATGGAGCTGGACCTGGCGGGCGTATCCCGGGGTCTGGCTGATGGTGGCGTTCCTGGCCGTGTGGTACCTCCGTTCGCTCGGGGGCGGAGGGGCGGAGGGGCGGAGGGGTGGAGCGGTGCCGGGGCGCTACCCGGTCACCTTCTTCCTGGGACTCCTCGTCCTATGGGGGATGTTCGACTGGCCGGTGGGCACGCTCGGCACCGGGTACCTCCTGAGCGTGCACACGACCCAGTACGTGGTCCTCACGCTGGTGGCGATGCCGCTGCTGCTCGCGGGGGTCCCGCCGCGGGCGTGGCCGGCGCCGGACTCCGGCCTGGCCGCCCGGCTGCTGCGGGGGCTGGGCTCGCCGGTGCTGGGCCTCGGGCTCTACACGGTGGCCATGGTGGTGACCCACATCCCCGCCATCACGGACGCGCTGCGGCAGTCGCAGCTGGGGAGCTTCGGGGTGGACATGCTCTGGCTGGCGGGTGGTTTCGCCCTCTGGTGGCCGGTGCTGGCCCCGGCCGGCTACGTGCGGATGTCACCGCCGCTTCGGATCGGGTACCTCTTCCTGGCCACGATCCCGCCGATGATCCCGGCGGGCTTCATGGTGTTCGCCCAGTACCCGCTCTACTCGCTCTACGAACTGGCGCCGCGCGTCGCCGAGATCAGCTCGGGTGCCGACCAGAAGACCGCGGGCGTCATCATGAAGGGCGCCTCCGACCCGTTGATCTGGATCGCCATGATCGTGATCTTCGCCCAGTGGCGGCGCGCCGAAGGCGACGCCGACCGTCCCACCATCCCCGTTCCCGCACAGGAGTCCCCCCGATGAGTCGTTCCCTGCCCCGCCTGGCCGCCCTGGCGCTGCTGGTCGCCGCCACCGCCGGCTTCGGCGTCTTTCACAACAAGCTGGTCAAGAGCACGCCAGCGAAGGACGCCGTGGTGGCAGCCCCGAAGGAGGTCCGCCTCTGGTTCGCCGAGAAGGCGGAGCCTGGCCTGAGCAGCATCACCGTGGTGGGCAGCGACAGCAGCAAGGTCGCCACCGGCAAGGTCAAGGCGACCGACGACCCGCTCTCGATCGCGGTCGACGTGACCGGCCCGATGAAGCCGGGCGGCTACCTCGTCCGCTGGCGCACTTCCGGCGCGGACGGGCACGTCATCCGGGGCTCGTTTCCGTTCACGGTGAAGTGAGCGCGGAGGCCGGGGCGCTGCTCGGCGCGGCCACTCGCTGGGCCGGCTTCCTCGGCGCCCTGCTGGCGACGGGGGCCGTGGTGTTCCGCTTCAGCCTCCTGCCGGGATTCCGGAGAAGCGGCGGCGGCGAACTCCCCGGCGCCCTGGAGCGGGCGGCGACGGTCGGGCTGGTCGCGGCACTGCTGCTGGCGGTGGCGGCGCCGATCCGGTTGTACGCCCAGGTGCTCGGCTTCGTGGACCCGGGGGAGCCCATCACCGGGGAGCTGGTGAGCACGATTCTCCGGGAAACCGCCTGGGGCCGCGGTTGGGTTTTGCAGGTACTCGCCGCCGGGCTGGCCGTGACCGGCTTCTTCGCGGCGCGCGCGATGCCGCGCCCGGGGTGGCTGATGAGCGCGGCCGCCACGACGGCGGTGGTGCTGGCCGCCCCGCTCACCGGCCACGCGACGGCGAGTGAGCGGGCCGGCGGCTGGGGTTATCCGCTGGACGTGGCACACCTGCTGGGCACCGGGGCCTGGCTCGGGACGCTGGCGCTGCTGGTGGCGGCGGGATTGCCCGCCGCCACCAGCAGCGGGAGAGAGCGGGAGAGCGCGGGAGAAGGCGGGGACGAACGGGAGGGAACGGGCGTGGGCGGGAGCGTCCCGCCGGTCGCGATCCTGGTCCGGGCGTTTTCTCCGATCGCGCTGACCGGAGCCGGGGTGGCGATCCTCGCCGGGCTGGCCCTCGCCTTCCGCTACCTCGACGGCTCCCTCACGGCCCTCTGGACCACCGACTATGGGCGGGTGCTGCTCCTCAAGCTGGGGGTCCTCGGCGTCGTCATCGCAATCGGCGCGACGAACTGGAAGGTGATCACCCCGAAGCTCGACCGCCCCGATGGCGCGACCCGGATCCGGAGGTCGAGTGTGCTGGAACTGCTGTTCGGAACCGTCCTCCTCGCAGTGACCGCCGTGCTGGTCAGCACCGGGATGCCGGGGGAGTAGACGGGCGGACGGGCGGACGGGCGGTTGGCGGTTGGCGGTTCACCACATTATACCAGGAGCACCTCATGCGCGGAGTGGCCATCCGACCACCCGACGGCCTGCCCGTCCTTCTGCTGTTTCTCCTCGCAGCGCCTCTTTCGGCACAGGAGGACCAGGGGCCCAGTTGGGCCATCTCGGCCGTCGCCTCGACGCTGGGGCTGGGCGGCGAGCTGAGCGGCCGGGCCAACCCGATCGTGGGAGTCCGGGCCGGGTACTACCTCTTCGGGTGGAGCACCTCCGACGCGGTCGAGGGCATCACCTACGATCTCAAGCCGAAGCTCCGGAACGGCACCGCGCTGCTGGACCTCTATCCCGGCGGCGGGTGGTTCCGGCTGAGCGGCGGGATCGTCTACGGGAGCCCCGAGGTACAGGCGGTGGGCCAGCTGACCGGCCCGGTGACCATCGGCAGTACCACCTACCCGCCCGCGGCCGTGGGAACGCTGATCGGCCGGGCCTACTACACCAAGGGAATCCGCCCGTACGCCGGCATCGGGATCGCGTCGAGCGCCCGTTTCACCGTGACCTTCGACGTGGGGGTGGTGTTCGCCGGGTATCCGGTGGTCGACCTGACCGCCGACTCACCGCTGACGGGCTCCGCCCTCGACCAGCTGGAGCAGAACCTCCGGGCCGAGGAGGCGGAGATCGAGGCTGAGATCCGCACCAAGACCTGGGCGAAGTTCTACCCGGCGGTCAGTCTCGGGGTGAAGTTCAGGCTGTAGCGGGTAGGGCCGGTAGGGCGGGTGAGTCGGCCTGAGCGAAGCGATGGCGACTGAGCCGAGTCCTGCCCCCTCGCGTTGCTCGGGGTGACGAACCTGCCCGCCCTACCCGCCCCATCCGCCCTACACCGCCAATCCCACGCTCCGCATCAGCTCCAGCGCGTTGCTCCGAGTCACCACGCCGGGCTTGAGGCGGTAGTCGAACCGCAGCTGGCCCTGCTCCAGATGATCCTCGAAATGCACGTTGGCGGCCCGGGTTCCCAGTCCCTCGGCGATCGCGGCGAGGGCCAGGTCGTGGGTGGTCACCAGCCCGATGGCGCCCCGTTCCACCAGGTGGCGCACCACGGCGCTGGCGCCGATGGCGCGGTCGTGTGAGTTGGTGCCGCTCAGCAGCTCGTCGAGAAGAAAGACCAGGGGCACGGGACCATCGAGGAGGTCCACCACCTGGCGAAGCCGGGCAATCTCGGCGTAGAAGCGCGACTGGCCGTCGAGCAGGGAGTCGGCCGCCCGGAACGAGGCCCCGATCGCCAGCGCACTCATGGTGAGCCGGGTGGCCCGGACCGGCGCCCCGGACTGCGCCAGGACGGCGTTGACCCCGACGGCCCGGAGCAGGGTGCTCTTCCCCGACATGTTGGAGCCACTGACGACGTAGAGCTGGCAGGCCGCGCCGAGGGCGACGTCGTTGGCGACCGCCCCCTCGCCGGGCAGCAGGGGGTGGGCCAGCCCCTCCGCCTCGAAACGGGCCGGCCCGGCCACGACCTGGGGCATGACGCAGTCGGGACGCTCGAAGGCGAAGGTGGCGAGGGCCGCCAGGGCCTCCACTTCCGCCACCGCATCCACCCAGGCCACGACATCCCCGCCGGCCCGCCGCCGCCAGCGCTCGACGGCCGCAGCGAGCTGCGTCGTCCAGAGCAGCAGCGCGGCCACCGGCATGAAGAGCTGGTTCCGGCGTGAGTCGAGGAGCCCCACCAGGCGATCGAGTCGGGCGATCTCCCGGGACGCGGTACGGTCAGATCCGAGGGGTGAGGAGTGCGAGTGCGCGGACCCCCCTCCCCGACGCAGGCGCCCGATCAGGGTCGCGAGATGCGGGCTGGCGGGACGCTCCCGCTCAAGGCGCTCCACCAGCTGCGCCACCAGGTCGAGCTGCCGGGCGGCCCGGTCCACGGACGCCACGACGGCGCCCGTGGCGCCCCGGAACGCCAGCGCGACCGCGGTACCGGCAAGGACGCTGAGGAGGAAGACGATCGGAGGCAGGCCGAACCAGATCGCCCCGACGAGCGTGGCGACGTTGGCGACGCCGAGCGCGAAGGCAGCGGGAGCGATCCACCCCGGGAGTGGGGCCGGGCCACCGGCGGCCCACCGGACCAGTGCGGCACGGTCGAGCCGTTCACCGATCGCGGCGCCGGTAATGGCCAGGTCCTCGCGAAGGGCGAGGTTGTCCCGCAGCTCGAGCACCGCCGCCTGCCGAGCCTGCACCATCCCGGGATCGGCCGGGCGGAGGAGCCACTCGGCCAGCATCGCCTGGCCGACCGTGGTCCGGCAGGTGCAGAGCAGTTCGAACAGGCCCCCGCGACCGAAGAGGTCGAGGTCATCGGCGTACAGGCTGGCACGCTCCCGGAAGCGCTCGCCCGCGTCACCCTTCCCTGCCCAGGTGCCATCGAGACGCTCGAGCCCCCGCAGGAAGTACTCCTCGCCTCGACGGGCCCGATCGCGTCCGGCGGCCACCCGCTCGTGGAGGAGCGCCAGGAGGGCGAAGCCGCCCGCCGGCAGGAGTGCCCATCCCGGCGACAGTTGCCCGCGTGCCGCGGCGACCCAAACCAGCACCACCACCGCCACGAAGAGCGCCGCCCGCCCGGCGGAAATCAGGTTGTACCGGCGGTCGAGCAGCGCGTACTGCTCGCGCCAGAAGGCGAGCCGGCTGCGGTAGACCTCGATCAAGGGCGGAGTGGAGCGGGAGGGGGCGGGAGAGGGCGGGAGGCGCTCCGGTACCCGTCGGGGTTCTGCTGCTGCCAGCGCCAGGCGTCGGCGCACATCTCGTCCAGCCCCCGCCGCGCGACCCAGCCGAGTTCATGCGCCGCCAGCGCGGGATCGGCCCAGCAGGCGGCCACGTCGCCGGGGCGACGCGCCGTGAAGCGATAGGGGATCGGTCGCCCGGAGGCGCGGCCGAAGGCCTCCACCATCTCCAGCACGCTGTAGCCGCGTCCGGTGCCCAGGTTGCAGGTCAGGATGCCGGGCCGACCGGCCAGCCGTTCGAGCGCCCGGAGGTGGCCCTCGGCGAGATCGAGGACGTGGATGTAGTCCCGGACGCCGGTGCCATCGGGGGTGGGATAGTCATTGCCGTAGATCGCGAGCTCCGGCAGCCGGCCGACGGCCACCTGCGCGATGAAGGGCAGCAGGTTGTTGGGAACGCCGGCGGGATCCTCCCCGATCCGGCCGCTGGGATGGGCGCCGACGGGGTTGAAGTAGCGGAGGATGGCAATCCGCCAGGCCGGATCGGCGACGGCCACGTCGCGGAGGATCTCCTCGATCATCAGCTTGGAGCGGCCGTACGGGTTGGTGGCGGAGAGCGGGAACTCCTCGGTGATGGGAACGGCGTGCGGGTCGCCGTACACCGTGGCGCTGGAGCTGAAGACGATCGTCTTCACGCTCTGCGCCTGCATCACCTCGCAGAGGACCAGGGTGCCGGTGACGTTGTTGTGGAAGTAGCGGAGCGGCTGGCCGACCGACTCGCCGACCGCCTTGAGCCCCGCGAAGTGCAGCACCGCCGTCGGCCGCTCGGCCGCGAAGACGGCCTCGAGGGCCCTGCGGTCGAGGAGGTCGGCTCGGTGGAAGCGAACCGGCTTCCCGGCGATTGCCTCCACCCGGCGGAGCGACTCCTCGCTGCTGTTGCAGAGGTTGTCCACCACGGCCACGTCGTGGCCCGCCTCGAGGAGGAGCAGGACGGTGTGGCTGCCGATGTAGCCGGCCCCGCCGGTTACCAGAATAGTCATAAGTCGTCAGTCGTCAGTCGTCAGAAGACTACAATCGCCACACATACGACAACTTCACCAGCCCGCCCCGCCGGGTCCATTCCCTCGGGGTCAGCAGTTCGCCGCGGCCGCTCTGGCTCCAGCCGACCTGGACGCTCTGGTTCGGGTGAACGATGTAGCTCGCCAGCAGGTCGGCGTAGAGGCCCTCGACCTTGTCGGCGACGGTGCCGTTCCGCTCGTAGTAGCGCTCGATCCGGTACTCGCCGACGCTGCGGAAACCCAGCCTGGGGGTGAGCTGCCAGCGCACCACCACGCGCGGGATCGCCGACTCGGCGTAGAGGCTCTCCCGGGTCTCCGCTTCGCTCCGGCGCCAGACCCGCGATCCGGAGAAGGAGAGGTCGATCCGGAGCGGGGCCACGGGCCGGACGCCGAGGGAGCCGCTGATGGTATAGAAGAAGTTCGGAAGGGGGTCGCCGTCGTCCACGACGTCCTCGTAGATCACTTCCTCGCCGGCGCGGACGAACAGCGAGGCCGAGAGCTGCCGGACCGGGCGGGTGCTGAGGTAGAGATAGCCGCGGTCGATGTCGTCGAAGTCGATATCCTCGAACCGGATGAACTGCCGGCCATAGCCGGCGGAGAAGCTGGTGGCCGCGGGAAGCGTGAAGTCGAGGTCGAGCCGGGTGAGGAAGTCGGTGTGCTCACCGAGGCTGAAGAGCCGGTCCTCGGCGTGCTCGTACCCCTGCTCGACCCGGATCGCGGGCTTGAACGACTGGATGAAGCCGGTGCCCTGGTAGACGTAGCGGAGGAAGCCGGAGAAAAGCGCCTGGTCGGTCCGCGGGGTGAAGCCGAGCTGGGTCTCGAACCCCTCGGTGATGTCGAGATACCCGCCGCCGAACTGCCAGTGCCGGCTGGACCACTCGAGCTGGGTCTGGAGCGCCGACCCGGTGCGCATCTCCCCGTCGAGGTCGAGGACCTCCTCCGGGAGGGAGTCGAGCGCCGCGTCGAGATCGTCCCCGGTCCCGAGGATGCCAGCCAGGGTGGCCCCGACCTGGCCGGCCACGTCGGCCTCCTTGGTGTCGCTCCGGGCGGCGAGCAGCCGGAAGGTCAGGTTCTCCCCGAAGCGGAACCGGGAGTCGACCGAGCCCAGCCAGCTGGTCCCGCCGCCAAAGGCCCGCCAGGTGCCGGTGGCGCCGACGAAGCCGTTGAGGACGTCCACCTGGCCGCGGGCGATGGCGTCGGTGGCCCGCTCCCCGGCGTAGGGGTCGAGCTGCCACGGCGAGAGGCCGGCGACCGAGTCCTCGATGACGTAGCCCTGGTAGTCATCGAGGGCGCCGATCAGCCCGACACTGGCGGCACCGGCCTGGCCGGAGAGCTTGACCCCGCCGGCGGGATCCACGATCTGACGGGTGTACACCAGGTTGATCGGTGGCGGGCTCCACTCGGCGTCCAGCCCCGGGAGCGGAAACCGGGTCTGGAAGATGTCCGCCCCTTCGAGGAAGAAGGGGCGCTTCTCCGGAAAGAACAGGGCGAACCGGTTGTTGATGGCGAGCTGGCCTGCGTCGGCCTCGACCTGCGAGAAATCGGGGTTGACGGTGCCGTCGAGGGTGAGCCCCGGCGTGAGGCCGATCTTCAGGTTGGCGCCGACGTCCAGACGAGCCTCGGTCTCGTCCCAGGGCCGGCCCAGCTCGGGGCGGGTCTGACTGGCGCGGGTGACCAGGGTCGGGTTGAACTCGACGGCGCGGATCGAGGCGATGTCGCGGATGCCGACCAGCGTCACCATCTGGCAGAGAGCGCAGGCGAGATTCCGGTCCCGGGGAAACGGCGAGTCCTCCATGTTCTCGCGGCCGTACCCGCGGGTCATGGTGAAGCCCCACCGGTGCTCGGCGCGGGCAGGATATCGCAGGGTGGCGAACGGGATGCGCACCTCGACCGACCAGCCGTCGTCGAGGAGCACGCCCTTGCTGTCGAACTCGCCGTCCCATTCGGTGAAGCCGGTGCCCTCCACCTCGATCCCGTCTCCCTGGAGCCCGAGGGGGTTGATGGCGATCCCGTACGCCTGCCGCTGATCGTTGAAGGTATCGATCCGGAAGGCGACGTAGTCCTGGCCCTGCTCCTGGCCGCTGCTCCGGATCACCGCGTCCCGCTCGTGGAGGACGGCCCGCACCTTGGCGCGGTCGTCCCAGGCGCGGACCGCGACGTAGAAGTGGTTGCGATCGTAACCGAGGTACGCGATGGTCCGGGCCGCCGGCGCGACGTTGTCGCCGGGCTTGATCTGCACCCAGCCGTCGAGCATGACGGCCTGCCGCCAGGTGTCGTCGTCGAGCCGGCCGTCGAGCACCGGCCGGCTGGTCACCCGAGGGATCCGGACCACCAGGGAGTCGGCCACCGCGCCCCTCGTCCCGACGAGGGCCGCGGCGAGGAGCATCGGCCCGATCACCGGGCGCGCGCGAGCAGGTCCCTCACCCGGGGGAAGGCGCGGCGGATGTCCTCCAGGGACACGGCACCGACGGAGAGCCGGAACCAGCCGGTGTCCTCCGCGAGGCCGAACGCCTGGAACGGGACGGCCGCCACGCCGGCCTCCTCGAGCAGCAGCCGGCGGATGTCTTCGTTGCTGGCGACCGGCAGGCCGTCGATCGTCCTGCCGACCAGGTCGATCTGGAGCGAAAGGTAGATCGCCCCCTGCGGCTGGACGCAGTCCACCGGAAGCCCTTCGGCGCGGAGCGCGTCGAACCCCTGGTGCAGCGCCTCGAGGCGGGCCCGCACCCCGGCATCCATCCGGGCCCGGAAGGCTTCGACCGCGGCGCGGTTCCGGAGGAAGGACGCCGCGGCCACCTGCTCGGCACGTGGCGCCCAGGCGCCGACGTGCCCGAGGAAATCGCGCATCCGGGCAGTGACCGCGGGGGCGGCGTAGCTCCAGCCCACCCGGAGTCCGGTCGCGGCGAAGGCCTTGGAGATGCCGTCGAGGGAGATCACCCACGGCGCCGACTCGGGAACCAGGGCGACCGGATGGGCGTGGGTGCCGCCGTAGACGAGGGAGCCGTAGACCTGATCGAAGAGGAGGAAGAGGAACGGGCGGCCGGCGGCGGCACGGCGGCGGTTCTCCTCCACCACCGCGATGGTGATCCGCTCCAGCTCGTCCGGGTCGATCATGGTGCCGGTGGGGTTGGCCGGGGAGCAGAGGCAGAGCAGCCTGGCCTCGCCGAGGTGCGGGGCGATCTCGTCGAGGGTGGGATGGAAGCCGTGCTCGCGTCGGGCGGCGATGGGGAGACTCCGCGCGGCGCTGAGCCAGACGTAGTGGTTGGTGTTCCACGAGGGCACCCCGTAGACCACCGCGTCTCCGGCGCCGAGCACCGTCCTGAAGGTGGCGTAGAGGAGGGGGCGGACGCCGGCCGCGATCAGGACCGACTCGACCGGGTACGCCACGCCGAGATCCCGGGCGGCCAGCGCGGCGACGGCCTCGCGGAGCGAGAGCATCCCATCGGAGGGCGGGTAGTTGGTTTCCCCCGCCTCGAGGGCGTCCCGGGTTCCCTGCAGCAGCTCGGCGGGCACCGGGAACTGCCGGGGGTCGAAGTCACCGACGGTCAGGTTGCAGACCGGCTTGCCCTGGGCGATCAGCTTCCGGACCTCGGCGGCGATGCGGAGGATCTCCGAGCCGCGCATCCCCTGCACCAGGGGGGAGAGGGAGCGCTCGAGCGGCGGGACCGGACCGAAGTCGGGATGGACGGGCAGGCCGACGGCGGCAACCGCTGGCTGGATGGGTGTGGCCATGCTCACGTCCCGGGTGCGGGGTCTGGGGTGGCGGCGCTCTCGGTGGCCTGCAGCCACCGGGCACACGCCAGGCGATCATCGAATCCGAGCACCGCAAGGTCGTCGATCTCCCCCGTGCCCATCAAGTCCAGGGACCGGCCGGTGCAGGCGGGGCGGTCGAAGAGCCGAAGCCGCCAGCCGGGTGGAATCGACCATCTGGCCGAGGTGATCTGGGGAATCCACGGCAGGAGCGTGGGAGCAAGCTCCACCCCGTCGAGGCGCAGGGCCTGCTGGTCCCAGCGCCGGTCATCGAAGAACTCGGCCCAGGCGTCGGCCGGCCCGGTGGCAGGGTCGTGCGAGACGGGGCGGAACTCCTCGAACTCGATGCTGTGGTCGGGGCCGGCGTCGTTGTGCTCGACGGCGTAGAGGAGAAGGCGTCCATCGGGATCCACGTAGACTCCGGCGCCCGCGCCGAAGTTGCATCGACGGCACCGGAGCTGGCGGCTGCCGATCGGCGTGATGCCGACCTGGTCGTCATCGGTGTTGGCCAGGCGGTACCAGCGAACCAGGTCGGACCCGAGAGAGGGCGGCGGAAAGCCGGAGTTCTGGGTCCCGACCAGGAAGAGGGCACCGTCGCACTGGGTGACGAGGTTCATGTTCTGGAACCCGCCGGCGACCGTGCCGGTCCGGGTGCCGATCCAGCGGAAGGCCAGTTCGTGGTCGAGGGTGGTGCCCTCGGAGACGTAGAAGGTCAGGATCTTGGAGCTGCGCTCGCCCACGACGAGGAGATAGCGTCCGTCGGCGAGCTTGGCGATGCCGACCGCGCTCGCCCGGCCGGGGCGGGCCGGCGGCGGGAGGTCGGGCCGCTCCATCGCCATCAGGAGGCGGGGCCGCTCCGGCTGGGACAGATCGTAGAAGACGACGATGGAGTTGTTCCCGTGCTCGAAGGGCACCCCAAGGACGTGGCCGATCACCTGAGTGCCCCCGCCATGGTCGTGACCGACGGGCGCCGGCAGCTCACGGATGATCCGGTCGTTCTCGGGCGGTGGGGTGTCGCGGGGGTCCCGGGGTCCCCCGAGGCGGTTGCTGCCAAACCGGGTCCCTCCCGCCGGCCGGGAGTCCAGACGGACCAGGGTGAAGCCGACGTCGGCCCCGCTCCGGGAGAGCACCAGCCACCTGGCCCCGTCGACCGGCAAGCGCTGGATTCCCTGCCAATGGGCGAAGAGACGGTCCATCCGCCGGCCGCTGCCCCGGCGAAACCCGAGCAGGTCTCCCGGTGTATTGAGGGAAGCGAGCGCCTTGGAGAGGTCGGGGACACAGCGGTTGTGGTCCGGGGCGTTCCAGCGGGTGGAGACGTAGCCGATCAGGGGAGGAACCCGCGCCTGGGCGGTCTGGGCCTGGCCCACGGCCGGAAGGAGGAGGGCGAACCCCAGGAGGGCCGGAAACCGCGTCATCACGGACGGAAATCTACTATTTTCCTGCGGTTACCCAACGGCGGGGGGGATCCGCCAAGTCCTCAGGAGGAACGATGCGCAGGCTGATTTCGGCGGCCCTGGTGGCCGTCCTGATGGCTCCGGCCGCCCAGGCCCAGCAGCACCAGCACGGACAGCCGCAGGGTCAGGGACAGAAGCCCCAGATGGGGCAGCACCAGATGGGCGGGATGCAGGGGGGCATGCAGATGGGCGGCGGGCTGCCCGGTCCGCTGCGGTCGCTGGCCCCGTATGCCCCGGACCACATCCTGAAGATGAAGGAGATGCTGGAGCTCAGCGCCGACCAGGAGAAGCAGCTGACGACTCTGGCGGAGTGGGCGAAGCAGGCGGGGGAGCAGGCCCACGCGCCGGCCGAGGCGGCGATGCAGGGCCTCCGGACCGAAATGGGCAAGCCGGCGCCGGACCAGGACGCGATGCGGTCCTACGTGGTGGCCCACGCGACCGCCATGGGCAACATGCAGTGGGTGCGGGCGGAGGCGGCGCTGAAGGCCAAGGCGCTGCTCACGGAGTCACAGCGGAAGCACGTGGAGGAGATGAAGTGAGTCGTGAGTCGTGAGAAACTGCAGGACTCTTCTTTCTTCAAGGAGCAGTACATGCGTATTCGGACCATCTTCGGCGGGGCGCTGGCGGCGCTGGCGCTGACCACCACATCGGCCGAGGCCCAGCGGGCGTGGGGTGGCATGGTGCAGGGCGGGATTCCGATCCCGATGTCGGACTTCGACAACGCGGTCGGGTCCTCGTTCGGCTGGGGTTTCGGTGCACGATACGCGCCGGAGGCGAAGAACTTCGCCCTCCGGTTCGACATCGAGAACAGCCGGTTCAACATCGACAACCAGGATATCCTGGACAACCCGGCGTGGCAGGCCGATGACGGCTACGCGCGGATCTGGGATTTCCAGCTGAACGGCGAGTTCGGGATGAAGAACGACGCCAAGTTCCGGCTGTACGGCATCGGCGGCGTCGGCTACGGCAACGTCTACGGCGCGGTGACCAATGGCGTGCTGGCGAGCGGCTGCTACTGGGATCCGTGGTGGGGCTACATCTGCGGCAGCGGCGTGGTGGACGAGATCGTGGCCGACGCCGACCGGTGGGACTTCTCGGCGCGGGTGGGCGCGGGTGCCAGCTACAAGATCGGCACCTGGGGCCCGACCCTGTTCATCGAGGGCCGGTACAGCCTGATCTTCACCGGCGGCAACGAGCGGCCGAATTCGGACGAGACGACGTCGAACACGACCTGGCTGCCGATCATGTTCGGGATCAAGTTCTAGGGGAGTCGAGAGTCGAGCGTCGAGAGTCGTGAGAAAAGCCGAGGGGTGGGGCCGCGAGGCTCCACCC
>DASWBQ010000025.1:0-10412 GCA_036390535.1 Gemmatimonadales bacterium
TGGCCTTTGCCTGGCGGATGCTCCCTGAGTCGCGCTCCCTGGTGGAGCGCGACGCCCCGCATCCGGTGCGCCGCCCGATCTGGCATGCCGCCTGGTCCGTCGTCCAGCATCCCGATCGCCCGGTCTCGCGCTTCGTGCTCATCTACGGCGCCGGGATGCTCGGCTTCACGGCGATGACCGCGGTGCAGTCGCTCTACCTCGTCGATGCCTTTGGGATGACGGCCGAGACGATCGGCTACGTCTTCATGTACATGGGGGTGCTCTCCCTGGTGATGCGCTCGCTCCTGCTCGGGCCGATCATCAAGCGGCTCGGTGAGGCGGGCGCCATGCGGCTCGGCACCGCGGCCCTCACCCTTGGCTTGCTGCTCTATCCCCTGGCTGGTTCCCTCGTCGTCCTCGCCCTGATCATCCCGCTCGTGCCGGTGGGAACGGCCCTGCTGTTTCCCGCCACGACTTCCCTGATGTCCAGGGCGTCGTCCCGGGCGGAACTCGGGCTGACGATGGGGGTGGCGCAGACCTTTGCCGGCCTGGCCCGGGTGGCGGCGCCGCTCCTGTCCAACTCGGCCTACCAGCGTTTCGGTATCGGCAGCCCCTTCCTGCTGGCCGGGGCGACCGTTGCTCTGGTTGGCGTCCTGGCGGTGCGGGTGACCGCGGCTCGCCCGGTCCCGGCGGAGGAACCCTAGATGGCCTGGCTGATCCCGCTGCCCGCGGAGGCGGCCGCGTTGGCCGAAGCGACCTGGGACGACCTCGTGCCCTGGTACCAGGCCTTGGCCGGGACACCCCTCGACGCGACCGGTGTGGACCCCTGGCTGGCCACCTGGTCCCGGCTGGAGGAGCTGGTCGGTGAGGCGGCCTCCCTCGCCATGATCGCCTACACCTGCGATACCGCCGACCCTGCCAAGGAGCGGGCCCACCTCCGCTTCTCCGCCGAGATCCTGCCCAGGGCGGAAGAGCAGAGCGTGGCCTTGGCGCGCCGGCTGGTGGCGTCCGGCCTGGTGCCTCAGGGGATGGAGGTTCCGGTCGAGCGGTTCCGGACCAGCATCCGGATCTTCCGCGAGGCCAACGTTCCCCTGTTCACCGAACTCGAGGAGATCGGGGCGGCCTACCAGCGGACCACCGGCGGCATGACCGCCGAGTGGGAGGGCGAGCGGCGGCCGTTGCCACAGCTGGCGCCCTTCCTCCAGAGCCCGGACCGGGTGGTGCGGGAACGCGCCTGGCGGGCCACCGTCGCGCCCTATGTCGCCGCCCGGGAGGAACTCGCCGGCCAGTTCGACCGGATGTACCGCCTTCGCCAGCAGGTGGCGGCGAACTCCGGGTTCGCGAGCTTCCGGGACTTCATCTTCCCGGCCAAGTTCCGCTTCGACTACACGCCGGCGGACTGCGAGCGTTTCCACGATGCGGTGGAGGCCACGGTCATTCCCGCGCTCCGCCGGGTCCTCACGGCGCGCCGCAGCCGGCTCGGGCTCGAGGAGCTGCGCCCCTGGGACCTGGGCGTGAATCCGTACCGCGCGGAGGCGCTCCGCCCCTATGCGGACCCGGCGGAGCTGCCGGGCGTGGCCCGCCGGATCTTCGGGCGCCTCGACCCCGCCCTCGGCGCCGAGTTCCAGGTGATGATGGATGAGCACCTGCTCGATCTCGAATCCCGGCGGGGGAAGGCGCCGGGGGGATACTGTGATACCCTCCATGCCCGAGGCCGGCCGTTCATCTTCATGAACGCTTCGGGGGTCATGGACGACGTCAACACCCTGCTTCACGAGGCCGGACACGCCTTCCACGCCTTCGCCTCGCACGCCCAGCCGCTGATCTGGCAACGGCACCCCGGATCCGAGTCGGCCGAACTGGCCTCGATGTCGATGGAATTGCTGGCTGCCCCGCACCTGGCCCGGCCCACCGGGTACCTGACCGTGCCCGACGCCGTCCTGGCCCGCCTCGAGCACCTCGAGGACATCCTGGTGAGCCTCGCCCACATCGCGTCGGTCGATGCCTTTCAGCACTGGCTCTACACCAGCGGGGCCGGCGGTGAGGCCGCGGCGCGGGATGCGGCCTGGCTGCGGATTCGCGCCCGCTTCGACCCCGAAGTCGTATGGTCCGGGCTCGAAGCGGAGCGGGTGGCGCGCTGGTACCGGCAGCTCCACATCTTCCTCTACCCGTTCTACTACATCGAGTACGGCATTGCCCAGCTCGGGGCGCTCCAGGTCTGGCGCAACAGCGGCCGGGATCCGGCCGGGGCCGTTGCAGCCTATCGCCGTTTCCTGGCCCTGGGGGCGACGCGGTCGCTTCCGGAGCTGTTCGCCGCGGCCGGGGCGGAGCTGGTGTTCGACGCCGCGCGGATGGCGGAGCTGGTGGCGCTGGTGGAGGAGGAAATCACCGCTCTGCGGCAGGAGGCGGGGAGATAGCCGGCCATTGCGCCGCCTCCTTCCCCCGGCAAGATTGCACCCCTGCGGGATGGTCGTGAGCTGGCTCACGGCTCACGACTCACGACTCACGACGGACGGGTATGGCGAAAGAGGAAGGCATCGAGATGGAGGGTGTGGTCCAGGAAGTGCTCCCGGACCGCAACTACCGGATCCTCCTCGAGAACGGGCACACCATCCTCGCCTACGCGGCGGGGAAGATGAGCAAGTTCAAGATCCGGGTGCTCGAGGGTGACCGGGTCACCGTGGTCCTGAGCCCCTACGACCTCACCCGCGGCCGCGTCGTCTACCGCCACAAGTGACCGCTGAGGAGACGTGACGAGGGCCGGGTCCCCTGGGGGAACCCGGCCCTCGTCGTTCGTCGCGAGGTGTGCGCTTATGGCGCCTTGGTCACGTTCTCCGCGGCCGGGCCCTTCGCGCCCTGCACCATGTCGAACTCCACCTTGTCACCTTCGGCGAGACTGCGGAAGCCGTCCATCTTGATGGCCGAGTGATGGACGAAGCAGTCCTTCTCGCCGTTCTCCGGGGTGATGAAGCCGAACCCCTTCGCATCATTGAACCACTTCACGGTGCCGAGCATGCGAGCCATTCCGACCTACTCCTGTTTGGGTGCCACGGCCGGGGCGCGGAGGGCGCCGACCGGCTGTTCCGGGGCGCGAGCCCATCTCGCGTAACGGAACCTTTAATAATCGCTCCAATCCCTGGCGCCGGTCAAGCGGACGGCTCGAACCCCCGTTGCAGCAGGCGCCCTGCCATATCCGACCAGAATCCCCGGTTTCCCTCGAGGCTCATCTCGTCGGCGTGAATCAGCGCCGCCAGGAACTCGCTGGCCGAGGCGTAGCGCGCCTCCGGATCCGCCCGCACCGCCCGTTCGAGCGCGCGGGCCATTCCCGGGCCGATGTCGGGCCGTTCGGCCAGCAGGTCGGGCACCGTGTTGGTGGTCTGGCGGGCCAGGATCTCGGTCACGTTCCGGCCCGAGAACGGCGGTCGGCCGAGGAGGACGAAGTAGCCCACCGCCGCGAGGCTGTAGAGATCGGTGCGCTGGTCGACCTTTTCACCCAGCAGCTGCTCCGGGCTGGCGAACTGCGGGGTCCCGCTCTGGCTGGTGGCGCCGCCGAACCGCCCCATCCACCGCAGCGCCAGCGCCAGGCCGAAATCGGTGATCTTGAGCGCTCCCGACGGTTCCAGCAGCATGTTCTCGGGCTTGATGTCGCGGTGCACCAGGCCGGCGGCGTGCGCGTGCGCCAGGGCGGAGAGACCCTCCCGCAGGAGCCGCAAGACCTGTTCGAGGGGGCGGGGGCCTTCGCGCTCGATCAGCTGCGCCAGGTTCGGTCCTTCCACCAGCTCCATCGTGTACCAGAGCAGACCGTACCGGCCGCCGATGTCATAGATGTCGACCACGTTGGAGTGGCGCAGCCGCGCCGCCAGCTGGGCCTCCCGGCGGAACCGCTCCACCGCGGCCGGTTCCGTGGTCAGGACCGGTTCGAGTACCTTGAGCGCGACCACCCGTTCCAGGTGCAGGTCCCGCGCCCGGTAGACCCGGCCGAACCCGCCCCTGCCTACCTCGCTCAGCAGCTCGTAATCGTCCCCCAGGGCCCGGCGCAGCCGCTTCTCCCAGGCGGGCCCGGCCTCGGCGGGGCCCGCCGGCTGCGGGGGACCGATGAACGTGGCCTGGCTGGCCACGTCGCCCGCCTCCGAGGTGAAGTCCTCGTACATCTCCCACGCCGTGATGTACCGCTTCCAGGGATCGGGCTGGAGGGCCCTGACCAGCAGCCGGTCGAAGATCGCCGGCACGGTGGAGCGGACCTGCGTCGGCGGGACGTACTCGGACAGCTCCAGCGCCGGTTCCTGGCCGGTTATCGCGAAGTAGAGGATCGCGCCGGCGGCATACACGTCCGCGGCCGGATCGCCGGGAGCGCCGCGCCGGATCTCCGGCGCCATGAACGCGGCGCCCCGGGCGATCTCGTGGGCGGGGATGTGCTCCAGCGTGTGGCTCGAGTGCCGGAGGTCCGTGAGGGTCCCTCTGCCGCTTGGGCCGATGATCATCGATGACGGCAGGATTCGCCGCACGATGATGCCGCGGGAATGGGCATGCTCCAGGGCGCCGAGCAGGGCGCGCGCCAGGACGTGCACCGAGGGAATCGGCCGGGGGGAGCGGCGCACGGCCTCGTCGAGGCCCTCGCCCTCCACCCAGTTGCCCACCCGCCACGCCAGTTCCCCGGTGCTGCCGACGTCGTAGACGTGGCGGATCGCCGGGTGGTCCAGCTGCGCGAGTGCCTCGGCCTCCAGCAGGAACCAGCGCCGGGCCGACTCCGAGGCGCCGACGAGCACCCGGAGGCTGACCCGGCGCTGCAGCGTCCGGTCGCTCGCGAGGAAGAGCACCCGGTCTGGGGAAGACGCCACCCGGCCCTCGATCCGATAGCGGGGCCCGATCGCGTCCGCTACCCGGTCCAGGAGATCGACGTCGTCGGGACCCGGGACAGAATCAGCTGTCGCTGGCGGATTCGACGGCATTGCGTCCCGCCCCCTTGGCCCGGTAGAGAGCGGCATCCGCGGCGGCGAGGAGTGCAGCGACGCCGGTACCGTCACGCGGCGCCTCGGCGAGGCCGATGCTCACGGTGGACATGCCGAATTCCGGATGGGCCTGGTTGAAGGTCTCGAGCGCCGCCCGGAACCGGCTGGCGAACACCTTGGCCTCGGTGGCGGAGGTCATCGGCAGGATGACCAGGAACTCGTCGCCCCCCAGTCTGCCCGAAATGTCGAGCGCCCGGACGTGGCGCCTGAGGAGGTCACCCACATGCACCAGGTAGCGGTCGCCCGCGGCGTGCCCCAGGGTGTCGTTGATCAGCTTGAAGCGGTCGAGGTCGATCAGGGCGATGCAGGTGCGGACCTGGTGGCGGGCGCTCCGCGACAGCTCGGCCTCGAGCCGCTCCTCGGTCGCCCGGCGGTTGAGCAGGCCGGTGAGGCCATCGGTGGTGGCGGCGGAGCGGAGCCGTTCCACCAGTTCCGCGTTCTTCAGAGTGATCGCCGACGCGAGGGCGACGGTCTGGCAGAGTTCCCGCTCGGGCCGTCCGTACGGCTTCCCGTTGATCCGGGGTCCCAGCAGCACCAGCGCCAGCCGCTCCCCGCCCGCATCGAGGGGCACCACCATCTGGGTCGATTCGGGGAGCAGGCCGCCCAGGCTGACCTCGCCCGGGGGGGTGACCGGAGCGCCAGGCGGGAGCGCCCGGTCGAGGGCCTGGGCTCCGATGGGAACGAAGCGAACCTCGTCGCTCTGCGCCCGGGTCCGATGGGGCACGTAGTGCGAGTCCTCGGCCCGGTACAGCGCCGCCCAGCTCGCGAAGAACACTTCACCCATGAAATCCACGGTCAAGTGCTCGGACTCGGCGGTGGAGTGCACCGACGAGAGCAGCCGCACTACCTGCCGCAGCGCCCGGAGTTGGAAGGCGGCGTCATCGAGGGCCGCCTGCCGATCCAGCAGGACCGTCCGGAGCTCCAGGGCGACGCCCAGGCCGAAGCAGATCGGCACCGCCGCCGCACGGATCCCGTCCGGCACCGGGGGAAGGACGTGGAGCGCCAGCTCGGTCTCGCCCGATCGGGTCCGGAACAGTTCGACCGCCTCGGCGAGGTCGAGGTGGTCCGGGCCGACTCGGGCCGTCCCGGACGGGGCCGACACGGTCAGCCAGATGGCGTCGACACCAAGCGCCTGGGTCAGCGCCAGCCGGCACCGCTCGTACAGCTCGACCTCGGTCCGGGCGCTGTGGCAGGCTGCCGCGAAAGCACTGGTCAGCCCTCCCGTGACGGAAGGACGTGCGGGCAGGGACATCGTGCTAAGATAATCGCCCGATTCAGGGGATGCCCACGAGCTTGTGCGTCTGCAGCGAGAGCCGCCACTGAGGGTGCGCCAGGCAGTAGGCGACCGCCTCGGCGGTGTGCCGCGCCACGTCGGGGCCATCCATCGGCTGGAGGAAGAAGTGCCGGAACGTCAGGCCGGCATACCGCTCGGGCGGCGCTCCCTCCTGGGGATAGACCAGCTTCAGTTCGTCTCCGCGGGTGGCTACCAGCGGAGTGCCGGCCTTCGGGCTCACGCAGACCCAGTCGAGGCCGGGCGGCACCGGCTGGGTTCCATTGGTCTCTACCGCCACGGCAAACCCCCGGCCCTGGAGGGCGGCGATCGCAGCCTCATCGAGCTGCAGCAACGGCTCCCCGCCGGTGCAGACCACCAGCGGCTGGCCACCGCCGGTGCCAGGCCAGGCGGCCGCGACCGCCTCGGCCAGCGCCTCCGGTGTCGCGAACTTGCCGCCACCCGGACCATCGGTACCGAAGAAATCGGTGTCGCAGAAGCGACACATGGCCTCCGCCCGGTCGGCTTCCCGGCCCGACCAGAGGTTGCAGCCGGCGAACCGGCAGAAGACCGCGGCCCGGCCCGCCTGCGCGCCCTCCCCCTGCAGCGTGTAGTAGATCTCCTTGACCGCGTAGGTCATGACGAACCGCTCACGACGGACGACTCACGACTCACGACGTATCGCGCCGGATCGGTGACTCCCGCCTCGGCGAACCCCCGCAGCCGGAGCAGGCAGGCGTCGCAGGCGCCGCACGCCGCCCCGTCCGGCGCCGGGTCGTAGCAGCTGTGCGTCAGCCCGTAATCGACCCCGAGCGCCAGCCCGCGGGCGATGATCCCGGCCTTGGTGAGGTGAATCAGCGGGGCGTGAATCCGGAGCGGGGTGCCCTCCACGCCGGCGCGGGTGGCCAGGCGGGCCATCTGCTCGAAGGCCGCGATGTACTCCGGCCGGCAGTCGGGGTACCCGCTGTAGTCGAGCGCGTTCACGCCGATGAAGATGTCGGCGGCGCCGAGGACTTCGCCCCAGGCGAGGGCGAGGGCCAGGAACACCGTGTTGCGTGCCGGGACGTAGGTGACCGGGATTCCCGCCCCGATGGCGGCGGCGTTCCGGTGCTTCGGGACCGGCAGCCCCGTCGTGAGCGCCGAGCCGCCGAACTGGGCCAGGTCGATGGCCACTTCGCGGTGTTCAATCGCCCCGAGGGCGCGCGCCACCGCCCGCGCGGCCGCGATTTCATGCTCGTGCCGCTGGCCATAGCGGAAGCTCAGGGCGAAGGGCGCGAACCCCTCCGCCCGGGCGATGGCCAAGGTGGTGGCGGAATCCAGGCCGCCACTGAGGAGGACCACGGCGGGAGGCATGCCGGAGAAGATAGTCGAAAGTCGTCAGTCGAAAGTCAGCAGTCGACTGCCGAGATGACGGCGCCATCCTTCGACGTTCGACCTACGACGTTGGACTGACGATTGTCGATTCCCGACTCACGACTCACGACTCACGACTCGCCTCAGCGCCGGCCCCAGGACAGGATCCCCGAACGCGAACCCGGCCGCAGTCAGCTTTCGCGGGAGCACCCGCTGGCTGGCCAGCAGGGCCTCCCGTGCCATCTCGCCGAACAGCAGCTCGAGCGCCACGGCCGGAACGGGGAAGATCGCCGGACGGTGCACCGCGGCGGCCAGCAGCCGGGTGAACTCCGCGTTGGTGACGGGCCCGGGTGCCACCGCGTTGACCGGTCCCGCGAGGTCAGGCCGGTCCAGGGCGGCCAGGACGACCCCGACCGCGTCGTCGAGGGTGATCCAGCTCATCCACTGGGTGCCCCGTCCGAGGGGGCCGCCGAGGCCGAGCCGGAAGGGTGGGAGCATCTTGGCCAGGGCGCCGCCGTGCGAGGCGAGCACGATGCCCAGGCGGGGCAGCACCACCCGGATACCCGCGCCGGCGGCGGGCTCGATGGCGGCTTCCCACTCCCGGCCCACCTCCGCCAGGAAGCCCTGACCCGTCGCCGAAGATTCGTCGAGCGGCTCGTCGCCGCGGTCACCGTAGATGCCCACCGCTGAGGCGGAGACGAGCACCGCGGGCTTTCGCGCGAGTCGACTCAGCGCCCCGGCGAGCAGCCGAGTTCCCGCGACGCGGCTGTCCCGGATCCGCCGTTTCCGCTCGGCCGTCCAGCGGCCGGCGGCAATGCTCTCTCCCGCCAGATGGACCACGCCGTCCACGCCCTCCAGTCGGGGGGCATCGATGGCCCCCCCGGCCGGGTCCCAGCGCATCTCGTCCTGGCCCGGTGGCTTCCGGACCAGCCGGAGCACCCGATCGCCCCGGGCTGCGAGGGCCTTGGCGACGGCGGTGCCGACCAGGCCGCTGGCGCCGCTGATCGCGATGGTTCGGGGCGTGGTGAGGGCGCCGGTCGGGGGGCTGTCCATGCGGGAAGGTACGCCTCGGCGGTCCCGGAGTTCCGGTCAGCGCGCGGCCGGCAGGTGGCGGCGGACCAGGAGCAGATCGGTGACGTTGTCGGCGGTGATCAGGCCGATGACGACCCGGTCTGGGGTCACCACCGGGAGCGCGGCCAGTCCGCCGGCCCGGAGCTGGTTCATGGCCTGGTCGAACGACAGGGAAGGCGAAACGCCCTCCACGCCCGCCGCCATGACGGTCCCGACCGTGGCGCCGGGGCCCTGTTCGGCGAGACCGCGGATCAGGTGATCGCGCGTCAGCATTCCCTCCAGCCGGCCGTCGTTGTCCACGATCGGGAATTCCCGCTGCTCCCCCGACAGCAGCAGCGCGATGGCGTCCGTGAGCGTGGCGTAGACCGGCAGGGTGCGCAGGTTGGTGATCATCATCGCCGCCGCAGTCATTCCCTGGCCGGCGGCCCGGGTTTCCACCGCGTTCGCCTCCGCCTCGGCGGCGAGGTAGATGAACCCCGCGATCAGGACCAGCATCGGGGAGGCCCACAGCCCGAACAGGCCGAGCCCGAAGGCGAACGTCTGGCCGATCCGGGCCGCGATCCGGGTGCCGCGCACCAGCCCGATCCGGGACGAGAGGACCGCCCGGAGCACCCGGCCGCCGTCCATCGGGAACGCCGGCAGGAGATTGAAGCCGAGCAGCACGATGTTGGCTCGGAGCAGGGCGGGGAGGAGCCGCTCGTGTCCCGGGTTGAACACCCAGAGGGCCTGTGGATCGGCGCTCAGGGATCGGGCCCCGGCCAGGAGCGCGACGATCCCCAGGGTCACGGCCGGTCCGGCCAGCGCGACCAGCAGTTCCTGGCGCGGTTCCTCGGGCATCCGCTCCAGGCGGGCCAGGCCGCCGATCGGCGACAGCAGGATGTCCGGGGTCCGGATGCCGAACCGCTTCGCCATCAGGACGTGGCCGAACTCATGGAGGAGGACGCTGGCGAAGACCAGCGAGAGGAAGCCCACCGCCCACGCCGCCGCGGCGTCGCCGCCGACCCGCCACGCCACGAAGGCGTACCACGCCAGCAGCGCCACGAAGGTGACGTGGACCCGGACCTCGGTGCCGAACAGGGTGGCGATGCGGTACGACCAGCGCACGGGCGCTCCTTGCAGGTGAGGCGGTCCGCCTCCGGGAAAGATGTCCTCGCCCGCCGCCGACCTCCAGCGGCGAATCCTGTCGCGGCGTACCCGCGACGATTAGGTTTGTGCCCCGGCCTCCGGCAGGAGCGGCACCTGAACACAACCCAGTGGTCCATCAAGGACGCGGAAAAGCTCTACAACGTGCTGGGGTGGGGCCTCGGCTACTTCCGCGTCAACGCGGACGGGCACGTGGCGGTGCACCCCGACCGCACGCCCGAGCGGAGCGTCGACCTCTACCGCCTTGCCCTCGATCTCAACGCCCAGGGGATCAGCTTCCCCCTCCTGCTCCGTTTCTCCGACATCCTCAAGGCCCGGATCCAGCAGCTGTCGCTGGAATTCCGGCGGGCCATCACCGACTACGGCTACCAGGGCCGCTACACCAGCGTCTACCCGATCAAGGTCAACCAGCAGCGCCACGTGGTGGAGGAGATCGTGGAGTTCGGGGCCGAGCACGGGGTCGGGCTCGAGTGCGGCAGCAAGCCCGAGCTCCAGGCGGTCCTCGGGTTGGGCGAGCGGACCGACCACCTGATCGTCTGCAACGGCTACAAGGACGAGGAGTTCATGCGCCTCGCCCTGATGGGGCA
>DASWBQ010000026.1:0-6436 GCA_036390535.1 Gemmatimonadales bacterium
ACCTCGATCGCGGCCATCTGGTGCACCAGCAGGAAGTTGAGGTCGGGTGGGCCGGAGGCGGGTGACGCGCCTCCGAGCGCGGACGCCATCGCCGGGGCGTCAGGAGCGAAGATCCGGACCCCGTCCAGCCAGATCGCCATCGGGCAGCGCTCCCCGCTGTTCCCCACCTGGCGGTTGCTGAGGGCGATGGCCTGGGTCCCCTGCCGCTGGACCGTGATGCCGTTGACCTGCGCCAGGACGTCGCCCAGCCGGAGGCTCTCCCGCCGGGCCAGCGCCGTTGAATCGATGAAGGCCCCGAAGCCGAGC
This sequence comes from Gemmatimonadales bacterium, assembly GCA_036390535.1. Classification (GTDB taxonomy): domain Bacteria; phylum Gemmatimonadota; class Gemmatimonadetes; order Gemmatimonadales; family GWC2-71-9; genus SZUA-320. The sequence continues at coordinate 307 of DASWBQ010000026.1, forward strand.
CGCCGTCGCTCCTCGAAGCTCTCGATGCCGACCCCGCGCGGGGCCGGCGGTGCTTCCGCCGTCACCTCCACGTCCGGCAGGACCACCGCGGACGGGATCAGCCGCTCGCTCGCCCAGGTGGTGTCGCCGGCGACGAGTGCCACTGGCTGTCGGGCCGGCCGGTACCCGATCAGCCGGAACCGGAGGGTGACGCGCCCGGGAGCCGCGCCGGTGACGAGGTAGCGTCCTGCCTCGTTGGTCACGCCCCGGGCCGTGGTTCCTTCCACCAGCACCTCGACCCCCTGGATCGGGCGCCCCGTCGAGTCTTCCCGCACCACGCCGGCGAGCACCGTCGGGCCTCCGCTCGTGCCGCCGAGGCCCGCCGCGGCCGGCGCCGCTCGCAACTCGACCCATGCCCGGGCACCGGGTTCCACCCGTACTCGCGACTCCGCCAGGACCCGGAGCCCGTGGTACAGCCGGATCGGCACCGAACGGTCCGCCGGCAGGTCGCAGAGCGCGAACACGCCCCCCTGCACCACCGCTTCGGTGCTGGTGACCTGGCCCGTCGCGGCGCGCCAGACCGCACGCACCACGGGGACTGGCATCCACTCCCCCGTGCTGTCCCGCGCCACCCCCGCCACCGCGGGCGTCCGCCGGCCGCAGCGGGCCGCCGCGAGCGTCCCTGCCGAGGGGGAGGCAAACCGGACCGTCACGCTGTCCCCGATGGAGAGCTCGACTTCCCGGCGGCCCGAGTCGGACGCGAGCCGGAGCAGCGGATGCGCCGCCAAAACCGTGCGCCGCCCGCCCTCGTGCGCCCGCAGGCGGAACCGGCCCAGGGAATCGGTGATCGCGGAGTCGAGCGCCCCCGCGATGCGGACCACGGCGCCGCGGAGCCCCGCGCCGTGCAGGCTGTCCCACGCGACCCCGTCGACCGTCGCGATCGCGGCCGCGGTCGGCCCTTCCGGCAGCACCCGGCTCCGGCCCCCGCGGTCGAGGTACCCGACCTGGAGTGTCCCCTGTCGGCGTGCCCCCGAGGCCGTTCGGACCGGGACCGGTCTGGTGCGGGGCATCCGGATGTGCCAGGACGTTACGATCCAGGCCCCGCCGGGAAGCCGGGTGAACTCGACCCGGCCACCCAGCTGGTCCGGTTCTCGGTCGCCGGTGGGGAAGACGTAGCGGTATTCCAGGAACCGCAGCTCGCTCGAGGTGCGGTGAACCCACAGCGTGCCCCGGACGTCAGGCACCTGGCGTCCGGGGACGGGGAGGAACGCCAGCCCGACCAGGCTGTCCTTCTGGCGTGACACCGCCCGGAAGCAGTGCGTCTCGACGAACGCGCCCGAGAGCAGCAACGCCGCGTCCGGGGCGTTGAAGACCGTGGTGTCGCCCGTCGTGGTCACGAAGCCCTGCTCGGCCAGCGTCGCGGCCGGCACCGTCGTGAACGGTGCGCCCCGGGCCACGGTGGAGCGGACCACCCACTCGCGGCTGGTCCGCCCGTTGAGGCTGACCTCCCGCTCGAACTCCTCGACCTGCATCGCGACCTGCTGGGCGCGCTGGGTCAGGACGTTGGCGGTGAGGGCCTTCTGGATCTCGCTCCAGAGCGTCCCCGCCAGCGCGTCACCCGCGCTGCTGCCGCAACGGTTCTCGCCTCGAACTTCGATCGTTGGGAGCTCCACCCGGCGGGCCGGCATCATCAGGTCGCGGCGGAGGGTCTCGCCCGCGGCAAGCGGGAACGGCTCCGAGACCATCCCGGCGTACCCGATCCGGTCGGCCTTGAGCCGGTACCAGCCCGGGCCCGGCGACCGGACCACGATCCGGCCCACGCCGTCCGCCAGCCCCTGCACCACCACCGTGGTGTCCCGGAGCAGCCGCACGATCGCCCCCGCCGCCGGCGTCCCCGTCACCTCCTCGGTGACGCGGACCTCTACCGTCTGCCCCGCCAGGGGGACGGCCTGCGCCAGGCCGGCGAGCGCGAACGGAACCAGTGATCGTCTCATCGGGACTCCCCGGAAACCTATCGGTATCCTCCGCCGTAGGGGCGACCCGAGGGCCGGCGCTTCCCAACCCGGATGGCCCGACTGTAGCTTCCCGACCCTGTGCCCAGATCCCCGATGCCCCGACGGTGGCCCCTCAAGATCGCTCTCGCCGCGGCGGCGGCGTTCGCGTCGCCGGCTGCGGGACAAACGTCTTCGGCCCAGCACCATGTGGAGGCGGACATCCGCTTCATGCAGGGCATGATCGGCCACCACGCCCAGGCGCTCGACATGGCCACCCTCGTGGCGTCCCGTACCGATCGCCCGGACATGCGGCTGCTGGCCGAGCGCATCGACGTCTCCCAGAAGGACGAGATCGCCTTCATGCGGCGGTGGCTCACCGACCGGGGCGCGGAGGCCCCGGTGCCGGAGCCCGGTCACGCGCACCATGGTCACCTGATGCCGGGAATGCTCACCGCGGAGGAGATGGCCCGCCTCGAGCAGGCCCGCGGCACTGCCTTCGACCGGCTCTTCCTGGAGGGCATGATCAGGCACCACCAGGGCGCCCTCGTCATGGTCAAGGAACTCTTCGACGCCGGCGGCGCCCAGGAGTCGGAACTGTTCCGGTTCGCGTCCGACGTCGACACCGACCAGCGCGCGGAAATCCAGCGCATGCGGGCCCTGCTCGCGTCACTGCCGGACAGCTGAACCGCTCCGCTCTCTACTCTCTACTCTCTACTCTCTACTCTCTACTCTCACCCTTACCCCTCACTCCTCACTGATGAACACACGCCTCTCTCTTGCCGCCACGTTGCTGCTCCCCACGCTGCTCCACGCCCAGGCCCCCGATCCGCGCCCCAGCCTCAAGCCGGGCCTCTTCGACGCCGGGCAGGCGATCAGCAACCTGACCCTGCTCTCCGCCACGCGGCCCTCCCCGGCCTTCTTCGACTCGACCAACGTCGGCGGCTTCCGCTACGCCAACTCCGACCTCGCCTTCAGCGGCAAGTACGTCTTTCAAGGCAGCTTCTACGGCATCCAGGTGTGGGACATCTCCACCCCGGCCGCGCCGAAGCTCCGGCTGGCCTTCCCCTGCGCCGGCGGCCAGGGTGACCCGACGGTGTATGGCAATCTCCTCTTCATGTCGGTCGAGATGCCCGATGGCCGGATTGACTGCGGCGCCCAGGGCGTGAAGGACTCGGTCAGCGCCGAGCGGTTCCGTGGGGTGCGGATCTTCGACATCAGCGACATGGACCACTGGAAGCAGGTCGCGGCGGTCCAGACCTGCCGGGGCTCCCATACCCACACCCTGGTCACCGACGCGAAGGATCCGGAGCACGTCTACATCTACAACTCCGGCACCAGCTACGTCCGCTCGCCCAGCGAGCTGGCCGGATGCTCGGGGCTCGCGCCCGACAAGGACCCCAACACCTCTCTCTTCCGGATCGACGTCATCAAGGTGCCGCTCAAGCGCCCCCAGGATGCCGCGATCGTGGCCTCTCCCCGCCTCTTCGCCGATGCCGCCGGCAACCCCGCCGGCCTCTGGAAGGGCGGCCGGGCCGCGGAGGGTACCCAGGAGACCGCCGGCACCGACCAGTGCCATGACATCACCGTCTTCCCCGCGCTGGGCCTCGCGGCCGGCGCTTGCTCGGGGAACGGGCTCCTGATCGACATCAGCGACCCGGCCAACCCGAAGCGGATCGACCAGGTCTTCGACCCGAACTTCGCCTACTGGCACTCGGCCACCTTCAGCAACGACGGCGGCAAGGTCATCTTCACCGACGAGTGGGGCGGCGGCATGGGCGCGCGCTGCCGCGGCACCGACCGGAAGGAGTGGGGCGCCAACGCCATCTTCTCCATCAAGGACCGGAAGATGACGCTGGAGAGCTACTACAAGCTCCCGGCGGCGCAGGGCCCCACCGAGAACTGCGTGGCCCACAACGGCTCGCTGATCCCGGTCCCGGGACGCGACATCATGGTGCAGGCATGGTATCAGGGCGGCATCTCGGTCTTCGACTTCACCGATCCACGCAACCCGAAGGAGATCGCCTTCTTCGACCGCGGCCCCTACAGCCCCACCCGGCTGATGCTCGGCGGTCACTGGTCGGTGTACTGGCACAACGGCCTGATCGTCGGCTCGGAGATCGGCCGCGGGCTCGACATCCTCGAGCTCAAGGCGAGTGAGCACCTCTCCCAGAACGAAATCGACGCGGCCAGACTGGTCCGGTTCGAGACCGCCAACCTGCAGGAGCAGCAGAAGCTGGTCTGGCCCGCCGCCTTCGTCGTGGCGCGCGCCTACCTCGACCAGCTGGTGCGGGACGACGGCCTCCGGAAGGCCTGGGCCGACCCGGTGTACCAGGAGCTCGCCCGGGCCGAGAAGCTGAGCGGGTCGGCGAAGAAGACCGCACTGACCCAGTTGGCCACCCGGCTTGAGGCCGACGCGAAGACTGCGGGCGAGGCGTCGAAGGTCGCGGCCCTAGCAAACGTGGTAAGGGAACTCGGTCGGTAACGTAGGGGCGGGTCTGTAGGGGCGGCCTGGCAGGCCGCCCGTGGATCCGTCAGGGCATGTTCGTAGGGGCGGCCTATCAAGGCCGCCCCCGCGCTTTGTCCCGTTCTCTCCCGCTTTTGCCGCTCTATCCCGCTCTATCCCGTCCTATCCCGCCCACGTCCGGGTGCCGCCGCAGCAGGTCCGCCCCTACCACTGCCACCGCGAGGGCATTCGCCACGACGATCGACCACCACGGCAGCAGCACCCGGAGCGGCCCGGTCGCGTATCCGATGGCCAGAATCGTGGCCACGCCGCCTGCGACCAGCAGCAGCCAGATCATCGGCGCCTTCCCCGGCTCCCGCCGGGCGATCCCCAGGAACCGCGTCACGATCACCCCGATCACCACGGACAGGGCCAGGTGGAGGACGGTGTACGTGAGGATCGCCCCGGTGTCGATGGCGATCGGCAGCTGCCGGATCGCCGGGTCCCGCACCCCGCGGAACAGCGCCAGCCCCAGCAGGTTGACGGTGTAGAGCGGCCCCCGGGCCGCCAGCTGGTCGAAGCCGGCATAGAACAGCGCCACCGCCCCGGCGGCGATAAGGCCAGCCCGAAGTCCGTCCCGTTCGATCGGTCGGCGTTCGGTCATCACCCCTCCCGGTAAATGACCAACCTCATGATAATATCATAATATTCTGCCGGACGTCCAGAGTCACCCTCACCAATCTCGGCTCTCGACTCACCGCGGGTTCCACCGCGCCGACGTCCGCCGGAAACCGCACGAGAACTTCTCCTTCCCGCCGTGGCCGTCGTCGGGGACCAGGCTGTCCACCCGGGAGGAGTCGGCAGCCGTCTTCGCCGCGGCGTAGCCGTCGGCGCACTGGTCCGACCCGAAGCTGCTGTACATCCGGAGCAGCACCCAGAGCCCGAGCACGAGCACCGGGATCGACAGCAGCCAGACCCGCCTCGGCGGCGCGGGCTGATCGATGTGCGGGACGGACATCTTCAGTGCCTCCTCCCGTCTCGCCGCTCACGTTGCCGCCGGGCGAGTTCGACGCTGACATCGTCGTCGGCAACACCCAGCGCCTGGGCATGCCGATGGGTTGCGGCGGCCCGCACGCGGCCTACCTCGCCTGCCGCGACGCCTACAAGCGCTCGATGCCGGGGCGACTCGTCGGCGTGACGGTCGACGCCGACGGCGGCCACGCGTACCGGCTCGCCCTGCAGACGCGCGAGCAGCACATCCGCCGCGAGAAGGCGACGTCGAACATCTGCACCGCCCAGGTGCTGCCGGCGGTCGTCGCCAGCATGTACGCGGTCTACCACGGCCCGCAGGGCCTGACCCGCATCGCCCGGCGCGTCGCGAGCTACACGGCGATCCTCGCTGCCGGACTGCGCTCGCTCGGCCAGCGGGTGAACACCTCGCAGGCGTTCGATACCCTCACGGTCGCCACCGGCGCCGCCACCGACGCCATCCTCGCCAAGGCGCTCGCCGGTGGCGCCAACCTGCGCCGCCTCGCCCCCGATCGACTGGCGGTCGCGCTCGACGAGACGACCACCCGCGACGACCTGATGCAGTTGTGGTCGTGGTTCGCACCCGATGATGCCGAGCTGCCGGCGGTCGAGGACTTCGCGTCCGGCATCGACCCGCTGATTCCACCCGCACTTCGTCGCACCAGCGCCTTCCTGACCCATCCGG
>DASWBQ010000027.1:0-7008 GCA_036390535.1 Gemmatimonadales bacterium
GCACCGGCGAGAAGGCGGCGGTGCGCTACAAGGGCGGGCAGACCCAGATCCTCGAGCACTACACCGAGAGCATCCACGGCAAGGGGCTGCTCAAGAGCGGGCTGACGGTCACCGCCACCTGCACCAACTGCCACACGGCCCACGGCGTGCTGCCGACCTCGGACTCCGCCTCCAGCGTCAATCCGAGGAACCTGCCGACCACCTGCGGCACCTGCCACCACGGCATCCAGGAGCAGTTCGAGCAGAGCATCCACTCCGCCTCGGTCAGCACCGCCGGCAAGCCGCTGCCGGTCTGCAGCGACTGCCACTCGGCCCACACCATCCAGCGTGCCGACGAGGAGGGCTTCAAGCTCGAGATCATGAGCCGGTGCGGGCGGTGTCACGAGGACGTGGCGAAAACCTACTTCGACACCTACCACGGCAAGGTGTCGCAGCTCGGGTACACCAAGACGGCCAAGTGCTACGACTGCCACGGCGCCCACGACATCCTGCCGGTCAGCAATCCGGCATCGTCGCTGAGCCGGCAGAACGTGGTGGGGACCTGCCAGAAGTGCCACCCCGGCGCCACCCGGCGCTTCGCCGGCTACCTGACCCACGCCACCCATCACGACCCCGCGAAGTACCCGTTCCTCTACTGGACCTTCTGGGGGATGACCACCCTGCTGGTGAGCACGTTCGTCATCGGCGGGGTCCACACCCTGCTCTGGCTGCCGCGCGCCATGCAGATGCGGCGTGAGCTCCGGGCCCTCGAAGCAGAACAGTCCTCCACCGGGGAGTCCTCATGACGCAGGTCCTGCCGACCCTGCCGGGCGCGGTGCCCGCCCCGGCGGCCGCCCACGCCGCCGCCGGGGAGCCCCAGGTCCTCCGCTTCACCCGTCTGAACCGGCTCCTCCACGCCGGCATGATCGTCAGCTTCATCAGCCTGGCGCTGACCGGGCTGACCCTCAAGTTCTCCTACACTCGCTGGGCTGGAGTAGTCTCGCGCTTCTTCGGGGGCTTCGAGTCGGCCGGCTACGTCCACCGCTTCGCCGCGGTGATCATGTTCAGCGTCTTCATCGCCCACCTGGTGGACGTCGCCCGGATGAAGCGGCGGGAGGGCCTCAGCCTCCGGCAGCTGCTCTTCGGGCCGGGCTCGATGCTGTTCAACCGGAAGGACCTTCGCGACTTCGTCGGCAACATCAAGTGGTTCCTCGGCAGGGGCCCCCGACCGCATTACGGCCGGTGGACCTACTGGGAGAAGTTCGACTACTTCGCCGTGTTCTGGGGGATCTTCGTGATCGGCTCCAGCGGCCTGATGCTCTGGTTCCCCGAGTTCTTCACCCGGTTCATCCCCGGCGCCGCCCTGAACGTCGCCACCATCATCCACAGCGACGAGGCGCTGCTGGCCACGGGCTTCATCTTCACGGTCCACTTCTTCAACACCCACCTCCGCCCGGAGAAGTTCCCGATGGACATCGTGGTCTTCACCGGCCGGATGCCCCTAGCGGAATTCAAGCGGGACAAGCCCGCCGAGTACGAGGCAATGGTCCGGGACGGGACGCTGGAGGCCCACCTGGTGGAGCCCTACCCGGCGATCGTGGTCCGCGCGATCCGGACCTTCGCCTGGACCGCCCTGGCGGTCGGGTTCAGCATCGTCGTCTGGATCATCATCGCGATGCTGTTCGACTACCGCTAGGCGATCGGGCCCAACGAAAGAGCCACCGGCCCATGGCCGGTGGCTCCTGGCTTTCCGCCGAACCGACGAAGGTCAGGGCGCCGGGGCGTGCTTGTGGCAGAAGCCGCAGGTCTTGTTGTCCATGGCGGCCGCTGGGTGGACCGCCGCCGGGGTCACCGGGGCCTTCATCTTGCCTTCCTTGTGGCACATCTGGCAGTTGGTCTTGCCCTGAGGGCTGTGCTTGAAGGCGGGGGCGTCCTTGGTCTGGATCGCGGCGTCCTTGGCATGGCAGAGCAGGCAGGACTCGTTGGGTCGGTTGGCGTGCGATTCCGCCGGGATCGCCTTGGTGCTGTCGGTCGCGGTGGCATGACAGGACAGGCAATCCTCCCGGCCCTCCGGCGCGTGCTTGGAGACGGTCGGTTTCTTGGCCTGGGCGGCGGCCACCGCCGGCGCCGCAACCCCGACCAGCCCGAACACCGACATTGCGAGAAGGAACTTGGAAACTGACGGCATGGCGTGCCCTCGGATTGGGTGAATTTCCCTACTACCGTATTGTTATGGAAGAAATCGTACTGATCTTCTGGATTTCGTGAAGATGGCATGAAATGAGGCTTAAGTGAAGGCCCCGCCTCTTGTTCCGCGCCTTGGCCCATCTCATCTTGATTCAGTCGCAATTCCCTTCGGAGGGTTCCCTGTCCATCCCAGCACCAACCGACCGGCCGGACACCTACGAAGCCGGATTCAACGAATATCTGCTCGGCGGAGTCGTCGGGCTGACCGTGTTTGCCATTCTCCTGACCATCGGGCTCTATCTGCTCCCCGGAGCCCCGCTCCAGATTCCGGAGCTCCAGCCCGCCCTCCGCGTGGCTGACGAGGCCGACTTCCCGATCGGGGGCAGCCGACTGGTGAACTGGGGCGAGGAATCCGTGCTCGTGGTTCGCTCCGGCGCGGGCGAGTACGACGCGGTCCAGGGAACCAGCTCCGTGGACGGCTGCCTGCTGAGGTGGGACCCGGCCTCAACCCGGATCCTGTCCCCCTGCAAGTTCGTCGTCTATGACCTGCACGGAAACGTGGTGCGCGGCCTCACCACCGTTCCCCTGCATCGTTACACCGTCTTCGTACGCCAGGGCACGGTCTACGTGTCCGGGAGATAGCCGATGCGTCGACTCTGGCGTGGCGCCATCGAGTGGCTGGCCCAGGTGGGCGGTGACATCCGCGACAGCACCGACGCCGGCCTGCTGGGCGTAGCCCGGTTCTTCGGCCTGCTCTACGGACCGATCGACACCACCCTGCCGATCGACCAGGCCGCGCGGAAGGCCTGGCGCCACCGGCTGCCAGCGCACACGAGCTGGCGCCATGCCCTGGGGGGCATCACCCACCTCCTGTTCCTGGTGCTGGTGGTGACCGGCGTGATGCTGGCCGTCTACTATCGCCCGTCGGCGCAGGAGGCCTTCCCGAGCATCCAGCACATCGTCTCGGGGGTCTCCCTCGGCTGGCTGGTGCGGGACCTCCACGTCTGGAGCGCCAGCCTCCTGGTCCTGGTCGCCCTGGCCCACATGGGCCAGGTCTTCTTCGAGGCCGGCTACAAGCCCCCGCGCGAGACCACCTGGCTGGTGGGCATCGTGCTGCTGTTCCTGGTGCTCGCCTTCGGCGCCACCGGCTACCTGCTCGCCTGGGACCAGTCGGCCTACTGGACCGTGACCGAGGCGCTGGGAGCCCTGGAGGAGTTCCCGATCGTGGGGAGCTTCCTGGCCGGGGTGCTCCGGGCCGACCCGATCGTCTCCGGCGCGACGCTCAGCCGCTTCTTCGCGGCCCACGTGATCGTGCTGCCGTGGCTCACCCTCGCCGCGCTGGCATTCCATTTTGCCATGGTCCGGCGCCACGGGGTGGCTCCGCCGCTCCGGCCGGTGGCCCCGCCCGCCGTGGGACGGCAGTTCTTCCCGAACCACCTGCTCCGCGCCTCGATGGTGGGGATCCTGGTGCTGGCCGTCGCGATCACCCTGGCGATCCTGTCACCTCGGCCGGTCGGCGTCGCGGCCCGCCCGGGAGAACTGCCGGATGCCCTGATTTCGAGCTGGATCGTGGTCGACGTGTCGCGGGCCCTGGCGGTGTACCTGGGACGGTGGGGCTTCGCCCTCTTCTCGCTGCTGGGCATCGGCCTGGCGCTGCTGCCCCTCTTCGACCGGGGACCGGAACGGGACTTGAGGAAGCGGCCCATTGCGGCGGCCATCGGGCTGACCTTCTTCGTCGCCTTCCTGGCTCTCTGGGCTCTCGGAAGGAACCTGCGCACCATCCCGCCGGCGGCAGACGCTGCCGCCCCGGTTCCCAGCCAAGCCCAGCCAGCCGACACTGCGGCCGCGGGAGAGCCACAATGAGACCGCGCGTGATCCTCGGGGCCCTGGCGCTGGCGGCTTCGGCGGGCGTCCTTCCGGCGTCTGCCGCCGTGCAAGACTCCACGGCCGCCGAGTACGGCTGCCTCGCCTGCCACGCCGACAAGCGCGCCGCCTTCGACCAAGGGGTCCACTCGGAACGCGGCATCCGGTGCCACGACTGTCACGGGGGCGATCCCCGGGCACGGGCCCTCCCCCGGGCGCACCAGGCCGGGTTCACCGGCTCTCCCGGGAAGGTGGCCACCGTGGCCCTCTGCGGGTCCTGCCACTCGGACCCGAACCAGATGCGCCAGTACGGGCTGCCGACCGGCATCGTGGCGGAATTCCGGACCAGCCGGCACGGACTCCTGTTGCTGGGGAACCGCAACGAAGACGCACCGACCTGCACCAGCTGCCACGACGCCCACACCATCCTCCGGCCCGATGACGCCCGGAGCACGGTGTACCCGACCAACATCACCAAGACCTGCGCCCCCTGCCACGAGAACAAGCAGTTGATGGGCAAGTACGGACTGCCCACCGACCAGGTCCGGCAATTCGAGAACAGCGCCCACGGCCTTGCCCTGCAGGACCAGAATTTCGCGGCCCCCACCTGTCTCGGCTGTCATGGCTCGCACTCCGCCCTGCCACCGAAGGTCACCGAGATTGCCAGCGTCTGCAGCCGGTGCCACGTCGGGGTCGGCCTGGCCTTCCAGCGCGGCCCGCACGGTCCGGCAGCCCAGCGGGGGCAGATTGCCGGCTGTCTCGCCTGCCATGGCAACCATGACACCGAGAGGGTCCCGCCGGACCAGATTACCGCCACCTGCATCAAGTGCCACGCGGCCGGCACCGAGGCACTCCAGCTGGGCGAGCGGCTCCAGGCCGACGTCCGGCAGGCGTCCGAGGATCTCGAAGCGGCCGGTCAGGCGATCGAGGCGGTTTCCCGCGCGGGCCTTCAGACCGTCGACCTGCAATTCCGGTATCAGACCGCCCGCACCGCCTACCTGCAGATCACCGAGGTCCAGCACGACCTGAATCTCGAGCGGCTCGAGGACCTGACCCGCAGTGTCCGCTCGATTTCGCGTGACCTGCGCGGCGCCGCGGAAGCGACGTCCGAGCACAAGTGGGAGCACCGGCTCTGGCTGGTGCCGATCTGGTTTCTAGCCCTGGCATGGGTGTCGATGTCCGCCCTGGTGCTCCGCAGTTACGAGCGGCGGAACCGATGAGCGCACCGCAGATCCCGACCACCCGGCAGCGAGTCCGGCGGTGGCTCCGCACCCTGGTACCGATCGCCATTCTCGGGGTGATCCTGCTGGTGCTCGGCACCGTGGGATTCGTCGAGTACAGCGCCCAGCCCGGGTTCTGCAAGGGCTGCCACAACATGGTGCCCTACTACGACTCCTGGGCGACGTCCTCGCACAACGACGTGCCCTGCATCAAGTGCCATTACGCCCCCGGCATCAAGGCGGAGGCGATGGGGAAGCTCCAGGCGGCCAACCAGGTGGTGAAGTACGTCACCGGCTCCTTCGGGACCCGCCCCTGGGCCGAGATCGACGACGCGGCGTGCCTGCGCTCCGGCTGCCACTCGGAGCGGCGGGTGGAGGGCGCCCTCGACTACAACGGGGTCAGCTTCGACCACGCCAAGCATCTCGGCGAGCTCCGCCGCGGCAAGCAGCTGCGTTGCACCAGCTGCCATTCCCAGATCGTCCAGGGCGACCATCTCACGGTCACCCCGGAGACCTGCGTCCTCTGCCACTTCAAGGACCGCCCGGTGGGCGAGCCGGTGGGGGGCTGCATCGGCTGCCATCCCTCCCCGCCCAAGGTCGAATCGGCCTCGGGCTACGTGGTCGAGCACGCCCGCTATGTGGCCGACCGGATCTCCTGCGTCTCCTGCCACCAGGAGGTCACCACCGGCGACGGCGCCGCGGATCGCGCCCGGTGCTACATCTGCCACAACGAGCCCGAACGGATCGCGGTGTTCGACAATCCGACCCGCGTCCACCAGATCCACATCACCGAGCACAAGGTCGAGTGCAGCCAGTGCCACTCCGAGATCCAGCACAAGCTGGTGAAGGAAGCGGTGGCGGTGGAGCTCGACTGCAAGAGCTGCCACAGCAAGGCCCACGACGCCCAGCTCCAGCTCTACGCCGGCACCGGGGGACACCAGACCGGGACCACTCCCAGCAAGATGTTCCAGGCGCGGGTCTCCTGCCTGGGCTGCCACGAGGAGAGCGCCAAGATCCGGGGGCACGAGAAGGTCCAGGTGGCCGGGGAGGCCTCCTGCCTGTCGTGCCACGGGGTGCGCTACAACAACATCCTTCCCTCATGGCAGAAGGAGATGGACCTGCGGGTCAGCAGGGTGGCGCCCGTGGTCGCCCGGGCGCGGGCGGTGCTCAACGCCGCAGGACCAGGGCGGCGCGGCGCCGCGGACAGCCTCCTCCGCCTGGCGGAGGAGAACCTCGACCTGGTGCGGATCGGCAAGCCGGCCCACAATGTCGCCTTCGCCGACGAACTGCTCCGGGCGTCGCTCGATCTGGTCCGGGCGGCGGTCAAGGCCGGGAGACTGCCCTACGCGGTCCCCGCCCTCGACCTGGGCCCGCGGGTGGAGGAAACGACCTGCTCGGCCTGCCACCTCGGAGTGGAGCGGGCCACCGTGTCCTTCCGCGGCGGCGGCACCTTCCCCCATGAGCCGCACGTCCTGCGCGGGGGGCTGACCTGTGCGCAGTGCCACACGCCCTTCGACCAGCACGGCGGCACCCGGATCTCGACGACCGCCTCCTGTCAGGACTGTCACCACAGCCAGGCCAAACCGACGGATTGCGCGGCCTGCCACCGGGGCGCCGGCTCGCCGGGCGGTGGCGTCATGAAGGTCGGGGGCGCGGCCTTCCCCCACGGCGCCCACCAGCGTGCCCTGCCAACCTGTGCCCCATGCCACGCGGCCCCGTCGATGACGATCGCGGCCTTCAGCTGCACCGATTGCCACCA
>DASWBQ010000028.1:0-2692 GCA_036390535.1 Gemmatimonadales bacterium
CTCCGGAACACCCCGCCGTCTTCCGCCTCGACGATGGCGTAGACCCGGTTCGGATCGGCCGGCGAGGCGCTGACGCCGATCTTGCCGATCACTCCCTTGGGCAGCCCGGGGTTCCGGGTCAGCTCGGTCCAGGTGTCGCCCCCGTCAGTCGACTTGAAGAGGCCGGAACCGGGGCCACCGGACCAGAGCTTCCATGGCGTGCGATAGACCTGCCACAGCGTGGCGTACAGCACCATTGGGTTGGTGCGGTCGATCACCAGGTCGGCCGCGCCGGTGGAATCGTTCCGGAACAGTACCCGCGTCCAGGTCACCCCGCCGTCCTTGGAGCGGAACACCCCCCGCTCGACCGAGGGGGCGTAGGGCTTCCCGAGCGCCGCCACGAAGACGCGGTTCGGGTTGGTGTGGTCCACCCGGATCCGGGCGATGGCCTGGGTCTGCCCCAGGCCGAGGTGCTTCCAGGTCTTGCCCGCATCGATGCTCTTGTAGACCCCGTCGCCCTGCATGATGTTGCCGCGGAGCTGGGTCTCGCCCATGCCCAGGTAGACGACATCGGGGCTGGATTCGGCGACGGCGACGGCGCCCACCGAGGAACTGCGGATCTGCCCGTCGGTGACCGGCCGCCACGACTGGCCGCCGTCCTCCGTCTTCCAGAGCCCGCCGCCGGTGGCGCCGAAGTAGTACTCGTGGGGGCGGGAGGGGGAGCCGCTCACCGTGAGCGACCGTCCGCCGCGGTTGGGGCCGATGTTCTTCCACTGCATCGAACGGAAGAAGGCGGTGTCGGACGTCTGCGCGGCGGCCGAAGCCGCGGAGAGAGCCAGGCCGAGGATCAGGACGGTAGTGCGCATGCGGGAGTCCGGGCCGGGGAGGGGTGACCGGAAGCTATCGACGATGCCGGTCCGGTGGCAGGACTGAAGCGGTGCTCACCGCCGGAACACGTCGTTGAGGAGTCCCTTCCGGAAATCGGACGAGGGGGCGAAGTAGGTGGCGAGGATGACGTCCCGGGCCCGGGTGTCGACCTGCCGGTCGACCTTCAGCACGGTCTCGCCCCTCCGGTACGTGGTCGTCACCGTGTCGGCCACGACGCGGTACTGCAGCCGGTCGCCGGAGCGCACCCGAGCGGTGTTGAGGAACTCGAACCGCTCGGCCGCCTCACGGCCGAACCGGTTGGCTTCGGCCTCGGTCAGGGTGCCGTCGCGTCCCAACTCGCGGATCGCCTTCACCGTGTTCGACACGAAGGTCTCCCCGGAGACGCCGACCAGGAACTCCATGTCGAAGGTGGCTTCCCGGGCGTCCTGGTACCGTCGGGCGACCTCCTGATCGAGTCTGGTGGAGCGCGCCGCACTCCCAATCAGCACCCCCACCGCGCTCGCTGTCGTCTCGTCGACCCGCACCTGCAGCCGCATCGCGTCGATCTTGAGGATCGACGCCTCGTAGAGGTAGTGCAGTTCACGACAACAGGAGGGGGACGGGATCGGTTGCTGGGCGGTGGCGACGGCCGGCCCGGGGCCGTCCCCGACGAGACCGGCCACCGCGCCCATCGCCACCAGAAGACCCCACGCGCCACGGCTGTGGAATGACCGGTTCGCTGCCGCGGGACCGTCGGCAGGATTGGCCAGGCCTGACATCGGCGGGTTTCGGTGCGATGGGGGCGCTGCTACCGGGAAACCCGGGTCAGCAGGTCCGTCAGGTCCACCGTCGCGATCCGGCTCCGCTGCGACCGCCGCGCCACCACGATCGTCTTGCTGTCACCGGCCCACCAGTAGCCGGCTTCCCGCTCCGGCGTGTCAGTGAGCCGCCGGGTGGTGCCGTCCTTCACGTTGAGGATGCCCAGGTCCTGCGTCGCCCCGCCGAAGACGTACGCCAGCATGGTGCCGTCACGGGAGAAGTCGGCGGCCAGCTCGCCCTTTCCGAGCAGCTGCCGGCCCTGCCCCGTCCGGGTCGAGATCAGGAAGCTTCCCTGCCCGCCCTCCGCCAGGTCGGCGTTGATGACCACCGAGTCGGCCCTCGGCATCACCGCATCTGGCGACACGACGCCAACGTTGCTCCGGTCCCAGAGGGTCCGGAGGCTGCCGTCGGCGTCGAGCCGCGCCAGCACGAACTGGCCGGCGCGGCCACCCAGCAGGATCACGAAGAGGTCCGGGCTGGTGGAGCTCTGGGTGATGGCATTGACGCTGCCGACCGTGGTGATCCGGCGGGGCTCACCACCCGTGGCCGGGACCAGCCAGATGTCCCGAAGGGTCGCGTCGCGGTCGGATACGAAATGGATCCCGGAGCCATCCGGAGTCCAGGCCGGGTTGGTCTCGTATGTCGGCCAGTTGGTGAGTTGCTGCGGGGCGCCGCCGGCCGCGCTGACGGACCACACGTCCACGTTGCCGCCGCGATTCGACTCGAAGAGAATCGTCTGCCCGTCAGGTGACCACCCAGCCAGCCGATTCTCGTAGCTCCCGGCGACCAGGACCCGCGGAGGGCCACCTGCCAGGGGCACCACCTGAAGGTCGGTCACTCCACCCCCGCGCTCGACGACATACGCCACCTGTGAACCGTCCGGCGACACCCGGAAGCCCCCCACCCGGATCGAGTCCGGGGTGATCTGCCGCTCGGTCCCGCCGGTCGCCTCCAGCCCCCAGAGGGTGCTGGAGGCGTTGGACGTCTGGAAGCCAAGCCGGGCGCCCGGGCCGACCCATTGCAGGCG
>DASWBQ010000029.1:0-3314 GCA_036390535.1 Gemmatimonadales bacterium
GAGGGCAGCATCGGCGGCGACATCGAGACCATTTCGCTGGCCCGCCTCGAGGAGTTCTACGGAGGCTCCGCCCGGGGCGATGAGGTGGCGCTCGACACGGACGCCCCGCTGGCCGAGCCCTCGGGCTCCAACGGTTTCGCCATCGCGCCATCCCGGACGGCCTCGGGGAAGGCAATGCTCCTCATCAACCCCCACACCTCTTTCTTCTTCCGGGCCGTCGCCCAGATGACCAGCGACGAGGGCCTGAATGCCTACGGCGCCCTCACCTGGGGACAGTTCTTCATCTACCAGGGCTTCAACGACCGCCTTGGCTGGATGCACACCTCCAGCGGCAACGACGCCATCGACGAGTTCGCCGAGACGATCATCCGGAGGCCCGACGGCACCATCTCCTACCGCTACGGCAAGGAAGAGCGCCCGGTCATCACCCAGACCATCGCCGTTCCCTTCAGGACCGACACCGGCGTGGCCGTCCGCACCGTCACGGTCTACCGGACCCACCATGGGCCGGTAGTGCGCCAAACCGACGGCAAGTGGATCACCGTCAGCCTGATGCAGGAGCCGGTCAAGGCGCTCACGCAGTCGTACTCCCGCACCAAGGCCAGGACCATGGCGGAGTTCCGGCAGACGATGGAGCTCCACACCAACTCCTCCAACAACACCATCTACGCCGACGGGGACGGCAACATCGCGTACTGGCACGCTAATTTCGTTCCCCGGCGGGACCCGAAGTTCGCCTGGGACAGGCCGGTGGATGGAAGCAACCCGGCCACCGACTGGCAGGGCGTCCATTCCATCGACGAGAGTCCGAACGTCTTCAACCCGGGCGTCGGCTGGATCCAGAACACCAACAACTCGCCCTGGTCCGCGGCCGGCCCTGACAGCCCGAAGGAGAAGGACTACCCGGCCTACTTCGACCGGGCCGGCGAGAACCCGCGCGGCACCCACGCCATCCGCGTCCTCCAGGGCCGGACGGGGTTCACCCTCGACTCCCTGATCGCCGCGGCCTACGACAGCTACCTCACCGCCTTCGCCGACCTGCTGCCGCCGCTGCTGGCCGCCTACGACAAGCTTCCCTCTTCGAGCCCGATGCGCGGCAAGCTCGCCGAGCCGGTGCAGCTGCTTCGCGACTGGGACCTGCGCTGGTCGGTTGGTTCCGTCCCGACGTCGCTCGCGGTGTTCTGGGGCCTGGAGATGTGGCGGCGGGCCCGTGCCGACGCCGAGAGCGAGGCGATGTCCGTATACGACTACATGGCCCGGCGCATGCCGATGGCCGAACGGTTCCTGGCGCTGGCCGACGCCACCGACACGCTGGCGGCCCGGTTCGGCACCTGGAAGACACCCTGGGGTGACATCAACCGCTTCCAGCGGCTCACCGGCGACATCGTGCAGCCGTTCAGCGACTCGGGCCCCAGCCTCCCGGTCGGGTTCACCTCCGCGCAGTGGGGCTCGCTCGCATCGTTCGGCGCCCGGGCCTATCCGGGGACGAAGAAGATGTACGGCACCAGCGGCAACAGCTTCGTGGCGGTGGTCGAGTTCGGGGACAGCGTGGTCGCCCGGGCGGTGACGGCCGGCGGCCAGAACGGGAATCCGGCTTCACCGCATTTCAATGACCAGGCAGAGCGGTATTCCAGGGGAGACCTCCGCGACGTCTACTTCTATCCCAATCAGCTCAGGGACCACACCGAGCGCACCTACCGTCCGGGGGAACGATGATCAACCGCTTCGAACTGCTCTCGTTTGCCGTCCTGCTGGCGGCCTGCGCCCCGAGGCAGCAGCCCGAGCCCACCGCAGCCGATCGCCGTGCCGCCCTGATCGCGCGGGGCGATTCGCTCGAGCTGCCTGGCGAGTGGACCGCACCGCCGGGCAACCCCATCGACCACCACACCGCCGGCTTCGCCAAGACGCTCTGCTCGGCCGTCTTCATCACCGGGCTCGACCCGGATGATGCGGCCGCCAACGTCGGCTTCTTCACCGGCCCGCTCGAGTACCGCCGCGAAGTCGTGGATACTGTGGTGGACCGGAAGCGGCAGGAAGTCCGGCTCACTCTCAGGTCTGGTGTCACCCGGGTGGCCCGGCGGTTCGGCAGCCAGGGGTGCATCGCGCTTCCGATCGGGCAGGACTCGGTCTTCTTCACCCCATC
The DNA here is from genome assembly GCA_036390535.1 of Gemmatimonadales bacterium. Lineage (GTDB taxonomy): Bacteria > Gemmatimonadota > Gemmatimonadetes > Gemmatimonadales > GWC2-71-9 > SZUA-320. Next base: position 2,144 of record DASWBQ010000029.1, read on the forward strand.
GGTCGTCACCCCGAACCTGCCGGACCCGGCCACGACGCCGTGGCCGATGGGCGACGTCGTCACGCCCGCGCCGTGGCCGGCGGAGGTGGATTCCGTGAAGTTCGCCGAGGCGATGGCGGTCGGCTTCGGGCCGCCGGAGGCGATGACCCTGGCCTTCCTGGTGACCCACAAGGGCCGGATCCTCGGCGAGCGATACGCTGACGGCATTGGCATCCACACGCCGCTCGAGAGCTGGTCGATGGGGAAGAGTCTTACCGGGACTCTGATGGGCCGCCTGATCCAGCAAGGTGTTTACACCCTCGAGCAGCCAGCCCCGGTCCCCGAGTGGCAGTCCCCGGGCGATCCGCGCCAGGCGATCCGGATCATGGACATCATGAGGATGTCAAGTGGCCTCCGGATCCGCGCACCTCAGGATCCCGGCTACCTGGATTCCCTCGGCTATCCTGACCACCTCTATCTCTACACGGGCGGGGTCAACTCCTTCGAGTACGCCGCCACCCGGCCCCAGCAGTGGCCACCCAACACCGTCGGCCGCTATCGGAACACCGATCCGGTCCTCGCTAACTACCTGATCCGCCTGGCGGTCGAGCAGCGGGGCGAGGACTACCACGCGTTCCCGACCAGGGCGCTCTTCGAGAAGCTGGGGATGCGTGACGTCGTCATGGAAACCGATCCCTACGGCAACTTCCTGACCCAGGGTTACGAGTTCGTCTCCGCCCGCGACTGGGCCCGGCTCGGCAACCTCTATCTCCAGGACGGCGTCTGGAACGGTGAGCGGCTCCTTCCCGAGGGCTACGTCGAGTACGCCAGGACTCCGGCACCGGCCTGGGTCGCTGACCGGCGTCCGGTCTACGGAGGCGCCTTCTTCTGGGTCAATGGCGATGGCGGATCCCCCATCCCGACGGACGCCTTCTCGATGCAGGGAGCCGGGGGCCAGAGCGCGACGATCATCCCGACACACCAGCTGGTCATCGTGCGGCTGGGCAAGTACCGCGGCGCCGATGTCGGCGACTCGACGCTCACCCACGCCATGGAGCTCCTGATGCAGGCCGTTACGCCATGACCCCGGTGACCGGCTAGAGGCACAATGCCGGACATTCTCCACGACTTCCCCATTCGCGCACCCGTCGAACGGATCTGGGCCGGGGTCACTTCTCCGGAGGGCCTCGAC
>DASWBQ010000030.1:0-11248 GCA_036390535.1 Gemmatimonadales bacterium
AACCGGCGCCACCGCGGAAAGGGGAGCGCGGCTCTATCAGTTCGTCCTCGACCGGATCGCTTCCCGCTGGTTCAGCTGAACTTGTCGCTTCCCAAGGCCATGTCAGAGCTTATCTTACGTGGCGATGTCGCAAGGTGAAACTTCCGGGGTCCACCGGCCGTACTAACCTGCAGTCACGCAGACCCCATTCACCCGGGAAGCATGGTCGCCATGAACCGTCGTCTGTCCATCGGCCTCGGCCTGGCCTTGGCCTTCTGCACCGCCCCGCTGGCGGGCCAGGCCATCCCCCAGATCCCACTCGAGCGGCCGGCCCCGAAGGTCACGATCTCCCTGGCCGAGGCCCTCGGCCAGGGAAGAGCCAACAGTCCGTCCTACCGCCAGACCCTCAACGATGCCGGCCCCGCGGGGGTGGCGGTCCGGAACGCCTACGGCCAGCTGCTCCCGACCTTCGGCGTCGGCGGCAACATCGGCTACACCGGCGAGGGCAAGTCCACTTTCGGCGGCGAGACCTTCAACCAGGTTTCGGCGGCGCTGACCTCGGGCTATGGCGTCCAGCTCGACCTGAGGCTCAGCGGCAGCACTATCCTCGGCCCGGGAACCCAGAAGGCCAACCAGCGGGCCGTCGAGGAGGACATCGCCTCTGCCGGCATCGGGCTCAACAACGACATCACGGTCCAGTACCTCTCGGTTCTGCAGGCGGCGGCCCAGACCGACGTGGCCCGCCAGCAGGTCCGCCGAAACACCGACTTCCTCGCCCTGGCGCAGGCCCGTTTCCAGGTCGGCCAGGCCACCCTCCTCGACGTCCGCCAGGCCGAAGTCACCAAGGGGCAGAGCGAAGTGCAGCTGCTGGCCGCCGTGCAGACGGAGAACGAGGCCAAGCTCGAACTGCTGCGCCGGATGGGCGTGGAGATCCCCGTCTCCGTTACCGAGATGGCGCTGAGCGACTCGTTCGCGCTGGTCGAGCCCCGGTTCGACCTGCAGCAGCTGCTCAAGACGGCGGATGAGGAGAACCCGACGCTGCGGGCGCTTCGGGCCCGCGAAGATGCCTCCCGGGCGTCGCAGCGTTCCGCCAAGTCGCAGTACCTGCCGAGCCTCAGCGCCACCGCGGCCTGGCAGGGGTACACGCAGGAATTCACCAACACCGACCTGCTGCTGAACGGTCAGGTGGCCTCGGCCAAGGTCCGGGCGGCCAACTGCACCTTCCAGAACGACCTGATCGGGGCGCTCCCCGGTGGCGGCGTTCCGGGCTATCCCAACGGCGGCATGGTCCCGGACTGCAAGACCTTCTCCGGGCTGAACGCGACCGGCGATGCGCTCCTGCCGGAGATCGAGCAGGGCCTCCTCGCCCGCAACAACATCTGGCCGCTGGAGTTCAACAACCAGCCGTTCCGGGCCAACCTGCAGATCTCGGTGCCGATCTTCCAGGGCTTCAGCCGCAATCTCGACGTGGCCCGCGCCAACGCCGCGCGGGAAGACGCCGAGGAGTCGGTGCGGGCGCGCCGGCTGCAGGTGCGGTCCGACGTGCAGGGCCGCCACCTCGGCCTCGAGGCGGCCTGGCAGGCCACGCTGGTCCAGTCTTCCAACCGGAACGCCGCCCGGGAACAGCTGCTCCTGGCACAGGAGCGGTTCCGGCTGGGCAGCGGCAACGCGCTCGAGGTAACCGACGCCCAGGCGGCCGTCGCCCGGGCCGAGGGCGACTACGTCAATGCGGTCTACGCCTATCACAAGGCCATCGCGGCGCTGGAGTACGCCGTCGGCCGTCCACTTCGCTGAGCAAGGGCAGACGTCATGACTCGACGGACCAAGATCGGGCTGTTCCTCGGAGTGCTGGTCGCCGTCATCGTGGCGATCTCCGCCGCGTCGGCCGCCCGGAAGAAGGGCAAGGCCACGGAGGTCCGGCTGGAGGCCGTCGCCAGCCGTGACCTGGTGGCCATCGTCACGGCCAGCGGCAAGATCGAGGCGGCGACCAAGGTCGACATCAGCGCCGACATCACGGGGCGGATCACCAGGCTCTCGGTGCGGGAGGGCGACATGGTGAAGAAGGGCCAGCTGCTGGTCCAGATCGACCCGGCCCAGTACCTGTCGGTGGTGGAGCGGGCGGAGGCGTTCCTCGCCTCGAGCCAGGCCACCCTGGCCCAGGTCCAGGTCAACCGGGACCAGGCCCGCCGGACGCTGGATCGCGCCCTGGAGCTGCGCCGGGCCAATCCCAACCTGATCTCGGCGGAGGCCGTTGAGCAGGCCCAGCAGTCCTACGATGTCGCGGTGGCGAACTACAACTCGACCAAGAGCCAGGTGGACCAGTCACGCGCTGCCCTCCAGGAGGCGCGCGAGAACCTCCGCAAGACCAGCCTCTATGCCCCGATTGCCGGTCGGGTGACCCGCCTGGCGGTCGAGGAGGGCGAGGTCGCGGTTCCCGGCACCTTCTCCCGGGAGACCGGGCTGTTGCTGACGATTTCCGACCTGTCGGTCATCCTGGCCAAGGTCGACGTGGACGAAACCGACGTGGTCAGGCTGTCGCTCGGTGACTCGGTCTCCGTCCAGATCGATGCCTTTCCGGACACCACCTTCGTAGGGCGGGTGATCAAGGTCGGCAACAGTGCCAAGCTGGCCGCCGCGGCCGGGGGGGCCAGCCAGGACCGGGCCGTCGACTTCGAGGTCGAGGTGGAACTGGCCAACCCGCCGACCGACATCCGCCCGGACCTGAGCGCCACCGCCCGGATCGTCACGGACACCAGGCTGGGAGTCCTCTCGATCCCGATCATCGCGCTCACGGTGCGCCAGCACGAGGAGATCCCCAACGAGCTCGCCGGGAGCGCCGCCGGGACCGACACGACCCGGGCCGCGGGAGCCAAGAAGCCCGAGCGCGAAGGGGTGTTCGTGGTGCAGAACGGGGTCGCCAACTTCCGCCCGGTCAAGGTCGGGGTCGCCGGCGAGGAGCACTTCGAAGTGCTCACCGGGCTGCAGGCGGGCGACACGATCGTGGCCGGGCCGTACCAGGCGATCCGCGACATGAAGGACAGCACCAAGGTGAAGCAGCAGGTGGACAAAGAGGCCAACGGGAAGAAGGGGTCGTGACCATGACTGACATGGTGATCCGGATCCGGGGACTGCGCCGCGAGTACGACATGGGCAGCGAGGTCGTCCAGGCGCTCCGCGGGGTGGACCTCGACATCGCCCGCAACGAGTACGTGGCCATCATGGGCCCCTCGGGGTCGGGCAAGTCGACGATGATGAACCTGATCGGCTGCCTGGACACCCCCACCGGCGGCGAGTACTGGCTCAACGGGCACGAGGTGTCCCGGATGAGCGACGATGCCCTGGCGCGGGTGCGCAACCGCGAGATCGGTTTCGTGTTCCAGACCTTCAACCTCCTCCCCCGGGCGACGGCGCTGCAGAACGTCGAGCTTCCCCTGGTCTACGCCGGGGTGTCGACCCGGGAGCGGCACGCCCGGGCGCAGGACGCGCTGCAGCGGGTGGGCCTGGCCGACCGGATGGACCACCGGCCCAACGAGCTGTCCGGCGGCCAGCGGCAGCGGGTGGCGATCGCCAGGGCGCTGGTCAACCGGCCGTCCATCCTCCTCGCCGATGAGCCGACCGGCAACCTCGACAGCGCCACCAGCGAGGAGATCATGCGGGTCTTCGAGTCCCTCCACGCCGGGGGACAGACCGTCATCATGGTCACCCACGAGGCGGACATCGCGGCCCACGCGGCCCGGACGGTGATCCTGCGGGACGGCATGGTGCACAGCGACCGGCCCACGAGGGACGCGGCGGCCTGATGCCGTTCCTCGAAGCGGTCCGGATGGCGCTGCACATGCTGCGGGCGCAGAAGCTCAAGAGCTTCTTCTCGCTCATCGGCGTGGTGATCGGCGTGACCTTCCTGATCGCGGTGGTGTCGATCATCCAGGGCATGAACGTGTACATGGAGGACGAGTTCGCCAACCGGCTGATCGGGCTGAACACCTTCCAGCTGCGCCGGATGCCCGGAATCAACACCGGGGAGGTGTCGGAGGAGACCTGGCGCGCGTGGATGCGGCGGCCGCGGCTCACCTACGACGATGCGGACTACATCTCGGCCCGGGTCCGGACGCCGGTGAACTTCTCGCGCTACTGCTCGGAACGGCTGGAGCTCCGCTTCGCCGGCAGGAACGCCCGCGACATCGAGGTCATGGGCGCCGACGCCAGCTACTTCGGGATCAAGACCTACGACGTGCCGCAGGGCCGTCCCTTCTCCCCGCAGGAGGTCCGGGCCGGAGCCGCGGTGGTGGTGCTCGGCGACCTGGTGGCGGAGAAGCTGTTCGAGCGGACCGACCCGATCGGCAAGGAGGTGTCGATCGGCGGCCTGCCCCATCGGGTCATCGGGGTGGTCGCCAAGCAGGGGACCCTGTTCGGGCTGTCGATGGACAAGTTCGCGATCGTCCCCTTCGAGTCCCCCATCCGGCGGCAGATCTGCATGTGGAACACGATGGACGAGTTCCACATCCAGGCGGCCAACGCCAGCCAGATGCTGGTCGCGATGGACGAGGTCGAGTCGATCATGCGGGTGCGCCGCGGGCTCCGACCGACGCAGGAGAACAACTTCGCCCTCCAGAACGCCGACGGCGCCCTCGAGGGCTGGCGGAAGATCTCTACCATCCTGTTCGCGGCACTCCCCGGCCTGGTGGCGATCTCGCTGGTGGTCGGCGGCATCGTGATCATGAACATCATGCTGATGGCGGTCGCGGAGCGGACCCGGGAGATCGGCATCCGGAAGGCGCTGGGCGCCCGCCGGCGCGACATCCTGGCCCAGTTCGTGGTCGAGTCGGCCACCCTCTCGACGCTGGGCGCCCTGTTCGGCATCGGGCTGGGGATCGGCCTCGCCTATACCGTCAAGGCGCTCACTCCCTTCCCCGCCGCCGTGGCCCCCTGGTCGGTGGGGCTGGCAGTCTTTCTCGGCATCGCCGTGGGCATGACCGCGGGGATCTACCCCGCGAGCCGCGCCTCCAAGCTCGACCCCATCGCCGCCCTGAGGTCCGAATGAGCTTCGCCTCGGCGGGCGCAACCCTGGCGAGGCTGGGCGAAGGCGTGGGGATCGCCTTCGACTCGGTCCGGTCCAACAAGGCCCGGGCCGCCCTGACCATCCTGGGCGTTGCCATCGGCGTGATGGTGGTGATCGCGATGGCCTCGATGATCACCGGCATCAACCGGGGGGTGATGAAGGAGCTCGAGTCGCTCGGCCCCAAGAGCTTCTTCGTCCAGCGGTTCTTCCGCGGGGGCCTCGAGGTCAGCGACGGTTCGGACGAGCTGTCCCCCTGGCGCCGCAATCCCTGGATCACGGTCCAGGAGGCCGAGCTGATCCGGGGGCTGCCCGCGATCCGGGACGTGGCCTGGCGGGAGGAGGCGAACGGCCCGGTCAGCTACGGCGAGGCGAAGGTCTCGAGCGCCGCCGTCGTCGGGCTCAGCACCGCCTGGACCAACGTCGGGAACGGCACTGTCACGATCGGGCGGAGCTTCACCGAAGCCGAGTACCGGGCCGGGTCCCGGGTGGTGGTCATCAACGACCGACTGGCGGACCAGCTCTTCCCGGGCCTCGACCCGATCGGCAAGCGGATCAAGATCTACGGTGAACCGTTCATGGTGATCGGCATCTACGCCGAGCCGGCCTCCCTCTTCAGCGGCTCCAACCGGCAGCCGATCGTGATCATCCCCCACACGGTGTTCACCAAGGTGGCGGACTACTGGAAGGGTTGGATGATGATGATCGTCATGCCCCGTGACGAGGCGACCATCGAGGAGGCACAGGACCAGGTGATCGCCGCGATGCGCTCCTCGCGGGGCCTCAAGCCGGACCAGGACAACAACTTCGCCGTGGTCGGCCAGGACCGGATCATGGAGACCTTCAACAAGGTCACCAGCGGGTTTTTCCTGGTGATGCTGGCCCTCTCGAGCGTCGGGCTGATGGTCGGCGGGGTCGGCGTCGTGGCGATCATGATGATCTCGGTGACCGAGCGGACCCGGGAGATCGGGGTGCGCAAGGCCCTCGGTGCCACCCGGCGCGAGGTGATGTTCCAGTTCCTGGTCGAGGCCGCCACCCTCACCCTGATGGGCGGCCTCGCCGGGATGGCCCTCGGCGCCGGCATCGCCTGGCTGGTCAACAACTTCACCCCGATCCCGGCCACGGTGCCGCTCTGGTCGGTGGTGGTGGCGATCGCGGCCTCGGTCATCACCGGGGTGTTCTTCGGGCTCTATCCCGCCAGCAAGGCGAGCCGGCTTGACCCGGTGGAGGCGCTGAGGTACGAGTAGGTTCGGAAGGGCGGAAGGGCGGAAGGGCCGCGCGGGACAGCCTGACCTTCCGACTTTCCGACCTTCCGACCTAGCTTTACCGCATGCCCCTGCTGGAAGCTCTGCGTCTGGCCCTCGCCTCGATCCGGTCCGCCAAGCTGCGGTCCTTTTTCACTCTGCTCGGCATCATCGTGTCGGTCGGCTTCCTGGTGGCGGTGGTCGCGATCATCCAGGGGATGAACGCGTACGTCAAGGAGAACATCCAGGACGCGATGATCGGTACCAATTCGTTCCAGGTCCGCCGGATGCCGATCTCGCTGGGGCTGTTCAACGACGAAGAGATCCGCCGGATGCAGCGGCGGCCGATCCTCAGCTACGAGGACGCCGAGGCGGTCCGGCGCGCCCTGCCGGACGCCGAGGCGGTGGCGTTCCAGTCGGGGTGGCCCACCCCGACCGCTGACATCACCTACCGGAGCCGGTCGCTCGCCAACATCATCGTCTTCGGCGTGACCCCGGCCTACCAGCGGGTGCAGGACTACAAGTTCGCCGCCGGGGAGCCGCTGTCGGAGATCGACGAGCGGGAACGGCGGCCGGTGGTGGTCCTCGGCCATGACATCGCCACCGAGCTGTTCGGCGACGTGGAGCGGGCCATCGGGAAGCCGGTCCGGGTGGGGCGGACCGAGCTGGTGGTGAAGGGCGTCACCGAGAAGAAGGGCCGGGTCCTTGGCCAGTCGTTCGACGCCTTCACCCTGGTTCCGTTCAGCACCTTCGAGAACATCTACGGCCGGCGGAAGACCACCACCATCTCGGTAAAGGTCTCGCGCGCCGACCTGGTGCCCGCCGCGATGGACCGGGCGGAAGAGGCGCTCCGGGTGGCCCGGGGCCTCCGGCCCACCGAAGACAACAATTTCGCGGTGGACAAGGCCGACGCCCTGATCGCCTTCTGGAAGAGCCTGACCCGGGTGCTGTTCGCGGTGATCCCGGCGGTGGTCTGCATCGGGATCGTGGTCGGCGGGATCGTGATCATGAACATCATGCTGATGAGCGTGAACGAGCGGACCCGCGAGATCGGGATCCGGAAGTCGCTTGGGGCCACCCGGGCCGACATCCGGCGGCAGTTCCTGGTCGAGGCCGTCGTCCTCTCGATGCTGGGCGGCCTGATCGGCGTGACCGGGGGGTGGATGCTGGCCCAGCTGGTGGCGCTGGCGACCCCGCTGCCGGCCCGGGTCACCGGGTGGTCGGTGGGGGCGGCCCTGCTGCTGGGCGCCGGGACCGGGATCACCTTCGGGGTGTACCCGGCGACCCGCGCGGCCCGGCTCGACCCGATCACGGCCCTGCGGAAGGAATAGGCGGTGCTCGCCCAGGTCCGCGAAGGCGTCCTGATCGCCACCGACCAGCTCCGGTCGAACAAGCTGCGGTCGGCCCTGACCATCCTCGGGGTGGTCATCGGGGTCACCACGGTCATGGCGATGGCGTCGATCGTCTCGGGCATCCAGACCCAGGTCTTCAACGCCATCGCCACCGCCGCGCCGAACACCTTCTACGTGATGCGGTACTTCGCCACCACCCCGGTGGACCCGCAGAACCCGCCCTATGAGGTCCGGATCCGCCCGCCGATCCGGGAGAGCGACGCCGTGGCGATCGCCCGGGTTCCCGAGATCAGCTACGCCTCGCTCTGGGTCCAGGTCCTGGCCCGGATCGAGTACGGGGACGCGCGGACCCAGCGGATGGAGATCTGGGGGGCCGACGAGCGCTACATGGACGTCACCGGCGGCACCCTGATCAAGGGCCGGCTGTTCTCGCGGGCCGAGATCAACGCCGGGACGCCGGTGTTCGTGATCGACGCGGACGTCGCGGACCGGCTGTTCGGCGAGATCGACCCGATCGGGAAGTACATCCGCGTCGGGGGCCGCCCCCTGCAGATCATCGGGGTGCTGCAGCCACCCGAGAACATGTTCGCGCCGCCGGGCCAGGAGCGGGGCGGCCTGATGCCGTTCCGCTATGCCCGGTCGGCGTACACCATCGACGAGGTCAACGGCCTGATCGTGGCCGTCCGGGCCCGCGACGACGTCTCCGCCGAGCGGGCCCAGGACCTGACGGTGGTGGCGCTGCGCCAGGCCAGAGGCCTCCGCCCCGGGATGCCCGACACGTTCGACATCCTGACCCAGGACCAGCTGCTTGCCCTGGTGAGCCAGCTCACCGGGGCGTTCTTCGCCGTGATGGTGGCGCTCTCCGGGGTGGCCCTGATGGTCGGCGGCATCGGGGTGATGGCGATCATGATGGTGTCCGTCACCGATCGCACCACCGAGATCGGCCTGCGGAAGGCCCTCGGCGCCCGGCGGATCGAGATCCTGTTCCAGTTCCTGGTGGAGGCCGCGACCCTGACGCTGATGGGAGGGATCATCGGCATCGCGGTCGGGCTCCTGGCGGGCGAGGTGATCAAGCGGGCCCTGGACATCCAGGCCAGCGTGCCACTCTGGAGCGCCGTGATCGCCGCCGCCGTCTCGGTGGCCATCGGGCTGGTGTTCGGGATGATCCCCGCCAACCGCGCCGCCCGGATGGACCCGGTGGAGGCGCTGAGGCATGAGTGAGTCGAGAGTCGAGAGTCGAGAGTCGAGAGGAAACCGCAGCCGGGGAATCGCGCCGCCCAGTGGCCGCAGGGAATCTCACGATTCACGACTCACGACTCTCCTCCACGACTCTCGACTCTCGACTCTCGACTCTCGACTCACCCCCCGCGACTCATGACTCACGTCGACCTCCTCGCCATCGCCGCCCACCGCGACGACGTCGAACTGACCTGCGCCGGAACCCTGGTCCGCGCGGCCGACCAGGGCTATCGCACCGGCATCCTCGACCTCACCCAGGGCGAGACCGGCACCCGCGGCTCGGCGGATCTGCGCGGCCAGGAGGCGGAGGCCGCCGCGAAGATCCTCGGGGTGGCGGAGCGCCGGAATGCCGGGCTCCCCGATGCCCGCCTCGCCAACACCGACGCCATGCGCCGGGTGCTGGTCGAGCAGATCCGCCACTTCCAGCCACGGGTAGTGATCCTCCCCTACCCCATCGGTCGGCACCCGGACCACCGGATCGCCTCGGAGCTGGCGCGGGACGCCTGCTACCTTGCCGGGCTCGCCCGGTACGACGCTCCCGGGTCGCCGCACCGGCCGCACAAGATCCTCTACTCGCTCGCCTACCGCGAGGACCCGGTGAAGCCCACCTTCGTGGTTGACGTCACCGACCAGTTCGCCCGCAAGATGGCGGCGATCCGCTGCTACGCGAGCCAGTTCGACGGCGCCACCAACGCCGGGGAGATCTTCCCCACCGGCCAGGACCTCTACAGCCTGATCGAGGTCCAGTGCGCCCACTACGGCTCCCTGATCCGGACCCGCTACGGCGAGCCGTTCTTCACCCAGGAGACGGTCCGGGTGGACGACGTCGTCGCCCTGGAGGTCCAGAGCATGTAGCCCGCGGCGGGGATTAGCTTTCCGCCATGGGAATCGCCCCCGTCTACCTCGACCACGCGGCCACGACCCCGGTCCGTCCGGAGGTCCGGGACGCGATGCTGCCGTTCCTGGGCGAGGAAACCTTCGGGAACCCCTCCAGTGCCCACCGGTGGGGACGCGCCGCCCGCGCCGCCCTCGAGGGGGCCCGGCGTGACCTCGCCGGCGCGCTCGGCCTCGCGCCGACCACTGTCTACTTCACGTCCGGCGGCACCGAGGCCGACAACCTCGCCCTGCTGGGCACCGTGGCGGCGGCCAGGGACGCCGGCCGACCGGCCAGTGCCGTGGTCGCCGCCACCGAGCACAAGGCCATCCTCGCCGCCGCGCACGAGGTCGGCCGCCAGGGGGGCACCGAGTTCCTTCTTCCCGTCGGGAGCGACGGCCTGCTCGACCTGGCAGCGCTCGATGAGGCCTTGGCGCGCCACCCGGCCGTGGTGTCGGTGATGTGGGTCAACAACGAGACCGGCGTCATCCAGCCGGTCGAAGCCATCGCCGCCCGCTGCCGGGCCGCCGGCACCATGTTCCACACCGACGCGGTGCAGGCCCTGGGCAAGGTGCCGCTTCGGATGGAGCGCCTGCCGGGCGCCCTCGCCACCATCTCCGGCCACAAGCTCGGCGCCCCGAAGGGAATCGGCGCCCTGCTGGTGCCGGATCGTGACCGGCTCGCTGCGATGATTCACGGCGGCGGGCAGCAGCGCGGGCTGCGCCCCGGCACCGAGAACGTCGCCGGCGCGGTGGGACTGGCCCGCGCTGTGACGCTGGCCACCGCGGAAGCCGATGCCGAAGCTGCCCGACTCGCGGCTCTCCGCGACGATCTCGAAGGCCGCCTCCGGACCGCGCTCCCTGACCTGGTGGTCCACGGAGCGGCCGCCGCCCGGGCACCCCATATCCTGAGCGTCGCCATTCCCGGCACCGACAGCGAAGCGATGCTGATGCATCTTGACCTCGCCGGTGTGGCGGCGTCGAGCGGCTCCGCCTGCACCACCGGCGCGGTGGAACCGTCGCACGTCCTCACCGCCATGGGGGTGTCGCGCGAGCTCGCCGTCGGCACCATTCGGCTCAGCCTCGGGTGGCGCTCCGGGCCGGAAGACGTGGAGCGCGCCGCCCTGGCCGTCCCCGAGGCGGCGGCCAAGGTCCGCCGCCTCTCGCGGGTGCTCGGTCGTGCCCAGGCGTAAGGTGCTGGTGGCGATGTCGGGCGGAGTGGACAGCTCCGTCGCCGCCGCGCGCCTGGTGGAGGAAGGCCACGACGTGATCGGGGCCACCATGAAGCTGTTCTGCTACGGCGACGAGGTACCGGACCGCCCCTGCTGTTCCCTCGACTCCATCAATGACGCCCGCGACGTGGCGCAGGCCCTCGGCATCCCGCACTACGTCCTGAACCTCGAGGACCGGTTCAGCCAGCAGGTGATCCGAAACTTCGTGGAGGAGTACAGTCGGGGGCGGACACCGATTCCCTGTGTCCGCTGCAATTCGTTCACCAAGTTCCG
>DASWBQ010000031.1:0-14988 GCA_036390535.1 Gemmatimonadales bacterium
AGAGCGCCGCTTCACCCAGGCGGTGCGGGTGTCACTCTCCGACGATGGCGCGATCGGGGTCGTTGGTTTCGTCACCGCCGACGACCTGGCCGACCTGGGGATGGCCGGTCAGGTCGCGGTGTATCTCCCGCAGTCCTACAACTTCGCCGGCAACCTGATCGTGGTGCCGCGGTCCCGGATCGTCCCGCTGGTGGCGGACAGCGCCGAGGTGATGGCGTTCATCGTCTCGGGTGGGGTGTCGCGGGCCGGAAAGTAGTCTCCCATGCGGAGCTTTTCCCTCCTCGCCGCGCTGCTGGCCGCCTCGCCTGGCCTGCAGGCACAGACCGCCACCTGCTGCACCGTCACGATCACCGCCCAGGTCCCCGAGGGCGCGGGCACCGTCTATCTGGCGGGCAGCCTGCCGGCATTGGGGCCGTGGCGCGCGGACGCGCTGGCGCTGACCGGCGCGGGGCGGGTCCGGACCGTGCGGCTCACCATCGCGCCGGGCAGCGCCTTCGAGTACAAGTTCACCCTCGGCTCCTGGGACCGCGAGGCCCTCGGGTACGCCGGCGCGGTGCCGCCGAACCACCGGCTCACGGTGAGGCGCGACACGGCCGTCGTCCACGAGATCACCGGCTTCAAGAAGGACGTGGGGGAGTACCTCGCCGACTGGAAGGGCTCGGGCGTCCGCGGCACGCTGGTCTACTGGACCGACGTCACGTCCAGCTTCCTGGGCCCGAAACGGCACGTGAGCATCTGGCTGCCGCCGGACTATGACACCGACACCGGCCGGCGGTACCCGGTGCTCTACATGCACGACGGACAGAACCTGTTCGATCCCCGGATCGCCAACACCGGCACCGACTGGGGGGTCGACGAGGCGGTGACGCGGCTGGCGTCGCGCGGCGCCATCCCGCCGCTGATCGTGGTGGGCGTCTGGAGTTCCTCAGAGCGGGGCCGCGAGTATTCGCCCTGGCACGGGGCACCGCAGTACGCCCGGTTCCTGATCGAGGAGCTGATGCCGCGGGTGAACGCCGAGTTCCGTACCCTCACCGGTCCGGCGAACACCGGGGTGATGGGGTCGTCGATGGGCGGGCTGCTCTCGTTCTATCTGGTGACGCGGCATCCTGACCGGTTCGGCAGTTGCGGCTGCGTGTCGAGCCACTTCCCGCTGTCGGGGGCGATGATCGGGCGGGTGATGCGCGACTCGGTCCGGGCCGCGGCGCCGGACACGACGCCGTACATCGTCCGGGACATCGCCTCCGGGCTCACCGCTCCGGAGGGGGCCCGGCTCTGGTTCGACTACGGGACCCAGGGACTCGATGCGCAGTACGGGCCCACGCACGAGGCAGTCCGCGGCTGGCTGCTGGGCCAGGAACGGGTGGAGGGTCGGGACTTCGTGGTGCGTCCCTATCAGGGCGCGGACCACAACGAAGCGTCGTGGCGGGCCCGGCTCGAGGATCCGCTGATGTTCATGTTCGGGCAACAGGCGATCAGCCAGGCGCCCGCCTGGGCGGCGGAAGCCATCTGGTACCAGATCTTCCCCGAGCGGTTCCGGAATGGCGATCCCTCCAACGATCCCACCCCGCAGGACGTCGCTCCCTTCACGCCCGCCCCGATGCCGCCCGGCTGGCGGCCGACGCCCTGGGGATGGGACTGGTACCGGCTGGAGCCGTGGGCGGCCGCGACCGGCCGGGACTTCTACGGCACGGTGCAGTTCCGCCGCTACGGCGGCGACCTGCAGGGCGTGCTCGACCGCCTCGACTACCTGCAGCAGCTCGGCGTGACGGCGCTCTACTTCAACCCGATCAACGACGCCCCGTCGCTCCACAAGTACGACGCCCGGAGCTATCAGCACGTCGACCGCAATCTCGGGCCCGACCCCCGCGGTGACGAGGCGATCATGGCCGCCGAGGATCCGGCGGATCCGGCCACCTGGCGGTGGACCTCGGCGGACAGCCTCTTCCTGAAGCTGGTGCAGGAGGTCCACCGGCGGGGGATGAAGGTCATCCTCGACTACTCGTGGAACCACACCGGGGTCAACTTCCGGGCCTGGCAGGACGTGCTCAGGAACCAGCAGCAGTCGCGGTACGCCGGGTGGTACGAGGTCCAGCGGTTCGACGACCCCGCGACCCGGGACACCAACGAGTTCGCCTACCGCGGCTGGGCCGGCGTGCCGTCGCTGCCGGAGTGGAAGAAAGTGGGCCGGCCGGCCGGGAAGACCCATGGCCCGATCGAGGGCAACCTGGTGCCGGGCGTCCGCGACCTGGTGTTCGCGGTCAGCCGCCGGTGGCTCGACCCGAACGGTGACGGCAATCCCTCGGACGGCGTGGACGGCTTCCGGCTCGACGTCGCCGACATGGTGCCGCTGGGCTTCTGGCGGGACTACCGCCGGTTCGTCCGCAGCGTGAACCCGCAGGCCTACCTGGTCGGCGAGGTCTGGTGGGAGCAGTGGCCCGACCGGATGTGGGACCCGCGGCCGTGGCTGCAGGGCGACGTCTTCGACGCGGTGATGCACTACCACTGGTACGCCCCGACCCGGAGTTTCTTCGCCGGGGCGCCGCCGCGGCTCACGGCGTCGCAGTACGCGGCGGCGCTCGACAGCCTGCCGAAGGGAATGGGCGCCAGCTTCTCGAAGGCGATGATGAACCTGACGGCGAGCCACGACACCCCGCGGTTCGCGACCGACATCTACAATCCGGGGAGGAACAAGTACCGGGTCACGCCGCGCGAGGATCCGTCCTACCGGATCGACCGGCCGGACGAGCGCACCCGGCGGATCATGGAGATGATCCTGGTGCAGCAGTACACCTGGAGCGGTGCGCCCCACATCTGGAACGGCGACGAGGTCGGGATGTGGGGGGCGGACGATCCGGACGAGCGGAAGCCCATGCTCTGGGCCGACCTCGCCTACGACGACGAGACGACGCACCCGCTCGGCCGGCCCCGCCGCCACGACAAGGTGGCGCCCGACATGGGACTCCACGACCTGCACCGCGAGCTGATCGACCTCCGGAAGCGGAACCTCCGGCTGTTCGTGGACGGGACGGTGAAGTGGCTGGTGACCGACGATGCCCGCGGGGTGCTGGTCTACGCCCGGACCCTCGGCGACCAGCAGGCGGTGGTGGCCTTCAACGCGTCGGCCCGACCGCAGCAGGTGACCCTGCCCGCCGACGGCAGGTACCACCGGGTCTTCCCGCTGGGCGCCGGGGCGGGCGACGCGACCCGCGCCACCCTGCCGCCCCAGTCGGCCCGGGTGTGGATCCGAGAGAGGCCGTAGCCCGGAGCCGCCATGGCGATCGGCTCACGCTTCCGGCGCTGTCTCTTCCTGCCTGGGCTGGCCGCCGGTTCCCTCGCGGCGCAGCAAGCAGGCCCTCCCGCCCCGACCCGGTTCACCATGTGGGCCACGGCGGCCCCGCTCGCCCCGGGTCGCGCCCTGGCGGCGCTGGCATTGACGGCCCAGGTCAACCAGGTGGTGCTGTCGACCCGTCTGGCCACGTGGGACGATCCGTGTGACGCCAGCGACTGCTGGCCCAACGGGGACGTTGGCGTGCTGGCCGGCTACGGAATGCGGGCCGGCGGCAAATGGCACATCTATGCTGCCGCCGGCCTGGCGCAGGGCTTTGACGACAACTCAAACTTCCTCGCCTTTCCGCTGCAGGCCGAGGTGAGCTGGCGGCCGTTCTCGTTTCTGGGCATCGGCCTGATGGGATACGCCAGCGTTGGGACTGGCGAGGACCAGGGGTCCAGCCAGCCAGATGCGAGGAGCTTCGGCGGCGTCTCGCTGGCCCTGCAGCTCGGCAAGGTGAGGTAGGCCGGTCGCCTCCCGGTTGCCGATCCGTCGGGAACCGGTATAGTACGGATGCCTTCATCCTCCGCCGGAGCCATTGGCCGACCCTCGAGACCGTCGCCACCCCGCGGGCGCCCTGATCCTGTTTCTGCTGGCTGCCTGCGGGGGCGGTGACGGCACGGGGCCGGTCATCCCACCGCCGCCACCTCCTCCACCGCCGCCCCCGGCACCCTCGCCGCGCCTCATCTTCACGTCACCGATCGCCGGCGTCCCGATGCAGACCGTCTTCTACGGAGCGTATCGGGACCACGGCAGCCGCGACTACGAGTGCGGCTTCAAGTGGTACGGTGGCCACCAGGGGGTCGACATCCTGCTCCGGAACTTCCGGGCACAGGATTCCGGCGTGGCGGTGATCGCCGCGGCCCCGGGCACGGTCATCCTGGTCCGGGACGGGCAGCCGGACCGGAACACCGTCAACGGCAGCGGGGGGTTCGGCAACCACGTCCTGGTCGAGCACCAGCCGGGAGGCGCGTTCGCCTACTACGCCCACCTCCGGAACGGCTCCATCCGGGTCGCCGCCAACGACCCGGTGAAACGGGGTGACACCCTCGGACTGGTCGGCAGCTCCGGCAACTCCAACTGGCCGCACCTGCACTTCGAGGTCAGCGACCAGGGCCAGGTGGTCGATCCCTTCGTCGGCAACTGCAACCCGGTCACCTCGCCACCGACCTGGCAGGCCCAGCTGCCCTGGCAGGGGGAGTTCGCCGTGCTCGATGCCGGGATCACCCGGCCGCCGGTCAACTTCGCAACCCTGCTCGAGCGCCCGGCCGACGCCGACACCATCTCGCCCACCGACAACGTGGTGGTCTTCTGGGCGAACCTCCTGAACGTCCAGGCGTCCTCGACCCGCGTGGTCCTCCAGAGTGCGGGCGGCACCGGCCTCGGCCTGGTCTCGACCGGGACCTTCACGACCTACAGCACCCGGTTCCTGGTCGCGTCCTTCAGCCTGACGGGAATGCTCACCACGGAGGGCGAGTACGCGATCGTCCTCTACGTCACGCCGATCGGACAACTCGAGCGGGAGGTGGCGCGGCGGACCTTCACGTTCGACCCGGCTGCGACGCCCGGTCCGGAGCGGGCGCCCGGGCGAGGGCCGGCGGCATCCCACTCCATCTGGCTCAGCCCCGACGCGGGCGAGCGGCCCTGACCGCCTAGCGGATCGCGATCGGGCGGCCCGGCGAACCGGTTGCCCCCTTGAACCGCACCGGGGTGAAGATGAAGAGGAACTGGTAGACCCGGTCGGCCACCAGTTCCTCGAAGTGCAGGTTCTCCTGGTTCCAGATCCCGTTCTCGGTGATCAGCACCTGATGAACCGGGTACGCGAGGTCCGGCCTGGGATTCGGGGTCACCTCCAGGCCGGGCGAATCGCTCCCCACCATCGACGCCCTCCGCTCGACGATCCAGCGGGCCACCTCGAGGCCGATCCCCGGCTGGCCCGCGCCGTAGACCTTCGGGTTCTTCCAGTGGGCCGCCCACCCGTAGCCGAAGAAGATCGCGTCGCCCGGCTGGATTTCCGCCTCGGACATCCGCTGGCGGGACAAGGCCCCGCGGACGTCCGCGAGGGTCACCTCGTAGGCCGGCGGCAGGATCGGGACGTTCTTGTAGCCCGCGATGTCGATCAGGACGCCGCGGGTGACGATCGGCTTGATGTGCTCGATCCCGATCTCGCGGAGTCCCGACTCACCCCGGATCTCCTCCCAGGTGAAGCCGTTGTAGTAGACGTCCCGGTCGGTGCCGTCGGCCATGCGGAGCCGGACGCCAATGTGGCCGGGGCCGTCGAACTGGGTGCCCACCTGGCCCAGGGCCCCGGTGATCATCTCCTCGTTGCCGAGGAGGTTGTTGGCGCCGAAGGCCGGGCGTTCGGCCGGGCCCGGGATGGTGAGGGAATAGGTGCGCTCGCCGTAGAGCGGCATCCCGGCCTCGTAGACCTGGCCGAGCTCGTAGACCTTGCCGGTGGTCACGAGCGACAGGGAGGCGCGGATCTTCTCGGGAGTGATCCAGTTCGAGCCGCCGGCCCGGTCGTCCTTTCCCCAGATCGGGTGGGGCCACCAGGGGCCCTTCTCGCGAGTCTGCGCCATCGCGCCAAGGGGCATCAACAGCACCAGTACCGAGAGTGAGGTGACCATCGCGCGGCAGCGGATCATGGGTGAATTCCTCGGAGGGGTGGGTGGTTACCGGCTGGTGCCCTGGATCCAGGCCAGGAGCAGCTCGTCGAACCGCGCTGCCTCCTCGAGCATCGGGTAGTGCCCGCTCTGGTCGAAGAGGTGGTAGGAGAGGTTCGGGATCTTGCTTCCTTCCGTGTCCCAGAGGAGGAAGGGCACGATGTAGTCGCTCCGGCCGATGGCCAGGAATACCGGCGGCTCGATGGCCGGGCCTGTGGCCAGGTCGTACTCGGCCATGATAGGGCCGAGCAGTCGCTGCATCGCTTCCACGTTCCAGTAGTCACCCTCCAGGATCCAGCCCGGGTCGTAGGTCGGGTCGTGGAAGTACTTCGGGGCGTTGGTGATGTACGTCAGGATGACAGCCTGACTCGGCGAGAGCTTGCCGAGTGAATCCTGAGAGACCCTGGCCCAGTTCGCTTCCAGCTGCTGCTTCCGCCCGGGGGAAGCTTCCCGCTCCCAGAACGCGGCGAGGCTGTCCGCCGCCCGCTGGTTCCAGTACGGGGGCGTGCCGTGCATGATGGCGTGGGTCACCTGCCGGGGGTACTTCCTGGCGTACTCGACCGCCAGGATACCCGCGATCGAGTGGCCCAGCACGCAGACCCGCTCCAGACCCAGAGCCACCCTGGCTTGTTCGATGTCGTCCACCAACGTGTCCATCGTCATGGCGGAGACATCTCCGACGACGGACTCAGAAGTGGTCAGGCGGGATTCGAGAAAGACGAAGCGCAGTCGCTCCTTCAGTTGCGACGACAGCGCCCGGGAGACGGCCAGTGGATATCCCACCACCAGGCAGGTCGGGGAACCGGATCCTTCGATGAAATAGGGGTACTGCATGCCATTGACGGTGAGCACGCCGCGCGTGGGGAGAGCCGGCTCTCGGTCAGGAGCCGGGGCGCAGGCGGCAAGCATGGCCAATCCCATCACACCGTTTGTGAGGCAGGCAGCCCGTTTCACGAAGACCCGCCCGGCAGGGTATGGCTGGCGAGGGAAGCTATCGCCCGGCGAAGCCGCCGGTGCCGGTCGAACTTGAGCGTGAAGTCGGACTCGTGGCGGCTGCCTTTGGCCCGCATCACCTCGGCCAGCGCCCGGCGCTCAGCCAGCGGCCAGTCGGCCACCCCGGGGATCGCCGCCACCACCGAAGCCCAGCGCGCGAACCCGAGCCGTTCCCCGTCGCTCCAGCCGCGACGGCTGCCGACGCCCAGCAGCCGCGCCACTTCGCCGTCGAGGACCCGGTCGGCCCGATCCCGCTCCGACCCGAACCGCCGCGCCAGCATGTCGGTCACCGCGAGCCCCACGTTCGCCAGCGGGACGATCCCGATCACGTCTTCTCGCGCCGCCCCGGCGCGGTAGTAGAGGTTGTGGGCCGCCAGCTGCTTGAGCGTGCCCATGCTGCTCCGGTGCCCCGGGACCTGTCGCATCGAGGCCAGCTCGGCGTTCATCAGCTTCCGGGCGCCGGGATCCCGCGGCCGAAAGCCGAGCTTCTGGTAGAACCACCACGCACCCGACTTGAGTCCCTCGTCGTTGCCGTCGCCGCCGAGCTGGTAGGGGTAGATGGTGAAGTCGGTGGCGCGGAAGAGGTGCCGGAGCATGGCCAGCACCTTGCCGTACACCCGGGCCGCCTCCCCGCCGCGGTAGGTGTCGAAGACGTTGTAGGCGACTTCGGCGGAGTTGTAGAGGGCGCTGTTGAGAACGTACCCGATCGGGACGCCGTTCTTGAGGGTGAGGAAGCCGTAGACCGACTCCAGCAGCAGCCTCCGCTCGGGCACCAGCCCCACCGCCACGAACTCGAGCCCGTCCCCCATGTCGATGATCCGGACATCGTCGGGGTCGCCATAGGCGAAGTTGTCGAGGTCGCGGGCCCGGCTCACCATCGCCTCGCGCGCCAGGTCGATCAGCGCCAGGGCCTGGTCCCGCGGCACCACCGTGACCTTCCGGGGCCGCTCCCGCAGGGCCACCCGCAGGTCGGGGCGCCTGGCGTCGAGCGGACGGGTCACGTAGTGCACCGGCCCGCGGTCCACCCGCGCGTGCGTGCGGGCCGGGGTGTCGGCGCCCGCCGCCAGCTTGAACATGACGCCCAGGTCCTCGAACACGATCTCCCGAAGCCGCGGCTCGGCGCCGAGCGCCTCCACCCGACGGATCAGGTAGACGGCGTCGGTCTCGTCGGGCCACTTCATCCGCCGGATCCAGTCGCGCACCGGCAGGGCGACCTCGTCGATCCCTGGCGTCTCCGCGTACAGTCCGATCAGCGGCAGGAGCCGCTCCAGTCGCTCGGGCGCCACGTCCGGCCACGAGACGGTGAGCCGTGACGGCCACCGCCCGGCCAGCCAGCGGGCGGTCGGGTGAAAGAAGAGGTAGTACGTCGGCGTGCCGGCGATGCCGCTGTCCTGGAGGGCGGCGGCGTGCCGCCGGAGGTCGCGCCGCCGAGCGAACCCGGCGAGCATCCGTTCCACCTGCTCGAGGACCGGCGGCGAATCGGGATAGGCGCGCAGGAAGCACAGCACCTCGTGGAGCCGGCTCACCGCCCGGGCCGAGGGGAGGGTCCGGCGATCGAGCCGGTCGAGCAGGCCCAGCTTCCGGTCGGCGAGGCCGGGACCGTACTGCCGGTGAATCCGCTCCAGCTCGGAGAGCATCCCGGTGGCGGTCATGGGGCGCCGCCCGGGCTCCAGGCTCGGCGCAACCCGGGCTCGATGGCATCGCACATCTCCTGCTTGAGGCCCCGGCCCACCTTCACCTCGCTGCCGAGCTCGAGGTGGGGCACGGACCCGTCGTACCTGGGCCAGGCCGGGGCGCCATCGCCGTTGGGGTCGCCCGTGGCGGCGAAGCGGGTCCAGTAGCCCATCATCGCGTCGCCGGGAAGCCGACCGCGAGGAGCAGCACCAGCATCGTGGCGGCCACGGGGCGAAGCACGAACCGCCGGTCGGCGAAGGACGCCCACGGCACCAGGAGCCAGAGTGCGAGCGCGGTGCCGGCGAGCATCCGCACCGAGGGCGGTGGCGGAGACCACGGGGCGGCGGCCCACAGGAGGGTGACCACGGCGACCAGCGACCAGAAGGCCAGCCGACCGGTCCCCGTCAGGGCCCGGCGATCCCGAAGGTAGAGGACGATGGCCGCCAGCCACAGCCCGCCTTCGATGGCGTAGGTTCCGCCGACCGAGTTCCAGAGCCCCAGGCCGAGGCGGGGAGAATCCCCGGGCCAGAGCGGCAGGTCGGGGGCGTGGGTGATCCAGTCGAGGACCCAGTGGCTCACCACCAGGCCGGCGAGCCATGCCTGGACGGCCCCGGAATACCCGCGCCACTTGGCCAGGGCCGCCAGCGCGAGGCCCCAGACGGCGGCCATCAGGAGGCTGTGCGACCATGGGTACGACTCGAAGACGAGCGGATTGAATGCCGTGGCGCCCGCCCGCATGGCCACCTGCTCCACCCCGAGCAGCAGGAAGATGGGCCAGAGAAGGTCGAGGGCCATGACGGCCGCGACCAGCCAGCCGAGCGGGGCGGCTGGCACCTTGCGCTTGGCGATGAGGGCGAGCGCGACGTGGCCGACGAACATGATCAGAGACCGAACTGGCGGAGATGATGGTCGGTGTGGAGGAATGCCCAGCGGTGCCAGTCCGCCAGCGACATCGCCCCGAAGATGGGATGCCGATCGGCCACGCCGGTCTCCGCTGCGGCGAGTTCCTGAAGCGTCCGCACCGCCCGATCGAGGTCCCCCGGGAACTCTACCACGGCGAGAACCTTGGCGGCCGGGTCAGCACCAGACTTGATGCCGCGGGGCCAGCGCATCGGCAGTGACAGCGCCACGAACTTCAGCAGCCGGCTGGGGGGCCGGATCGCGGGCGAGAACGGCCGACGGCCGAGCGCCGCCTCCGACGCGTCACCCAGATGCGACACCATCTGGTGGGCACTGATGCTCCCCCAGACGCGTTCGCGGGCCGGGGTCAGCCGTGCCAGCCGGCCGACGAGATCGGCGAGAACCAGTGGGTCGGCGATGGTCCTTCCCATCGGCTACTGCCCCGCGGCCGGCCCGCTGTTCCAGATCTCCCGGGCGAACTGCCACTTCCCCTCGGGCGTCCGCTTCCAGACCTGCATGTAGCTGCCACGGTCGACCATCGGGTCCCCGCCGGCCGCCGGGGCCAGCGCCCACTCGAACGAGCCGAACTCCACGGCCCATCCCTCGCCCACGAAGAGCTCCTGGTCGGCCAGCGTGAGGGAGGTGGTGCGATACTGGGTCAGGAAGGTGGTGTGCCAGGCGCGCATCGCCTCCTTGCCCCGGACCACTGCCTCTCCCGGTGGGGCCATCAGCACGTCGTCGGCCACGAACCGCATCATCGCGTCGGTGCTGTCCGTCCGCAGCGCCTCGTTGAATGCGGCCGTGGTCGCCTCAAGCTCGCCGCGCAGGACCGTGTCGGCATCATGCCGCGGCGGAGACTCCCGCTCCACGGCGCA
Organism: Gemmatimonadales bacterium; assembly: GCA_036390535.1. Lineage (GTDB taxonomy): Bacteria > Gemmatimonadota > Gemmatimonadetes > Gemmatimonadales > GWC2-71-9 > SZUA-320. The sequence continues at coordinate 10,434 of DASWBQ010000031.1, forward strand.
GGCCGCGGCGAGCAGGAAGGCGATCGTCAGCGCGGTGGGCCAGCGGATCATCGGCGGTCTCCTTGTAGTGTGGTGCGATGCCATGAGGGGCAGGCCGTCCTGCGGTGCACCCCGCACCGAAAACGACTGGGGCTCCTCGGTGGCGATCCGGAAGATCGCCGCGACTTCCTCATGCGGGTTGTCCGGGTTCGAGGGCGATCACTCCGTCTGGAGTGGTGTTTCGGGTGCGCCGGGCGGAAGCGCCACCTTCGGTACAAAGCCTTCCATCTGCCGTGCCCGCAACCGCGCCCAGCCCGGCAGCCGGAGGGCGGCGTTGCCGATCAGCCCGAGGCCTGCCACCGTGAAGATGGCGATCCCCGGCAGGGCGTTGCTGACGGCTCCGCCGAGGGTGCTCGCCGCAGCGATCACTCCCGCACCCGCAATCATGGCGAAGCCGGTCACCATCGATATGCGGGCAGATTCCTTCATGGTCCGGAGCCGGAGGCGGTGGCCGGTGCCGCTCGGTTCCAGCAGGGCCTGGAGATTCCCGTTGGTCCACTCGCGGAGCGAGCCGACGACCCGCACCGTCCCCTTGGCGCCGAACACCTCCCGGAACTCGACGACCAGCCGCTCCCATTCTTCGTCGGTGACGCGACGATCCAGCATGATCGTGCGCTCGACGCCGATCGGCAGGCCGAAGAGGGTGGTGGTCGCCGCCCGCCCGTGCAGTTCCAGCATCCGGGCGGCACGCCGCACGGCCTCGGGGGAGATTCCGACCTCGCCGCCGACCTCCTGGAGCTCGGCGAGGCTCAGGCCGTCCTGCGGTGCCACCCGCACCGGGAGCGACTGGGGCTCCTCGGTGGCGATCCGGAAGATCGCCGCGATCTCCTCATCGGTGTACCGGCGCTCGGCCATGGTCAGTATAAGATGGCCCCCGGCATGGCACCGGGCAAACAGGCAGGCATTCCCTCCTCAGGGGATCGCCCCGTCCAGGATCCTGGCCACCTTGGCGGCATCGATGTTCCCGCCCGAGACGACCGCCACGACCTTCCCCGTGGCCCTGCCGGTGAGGGCGGCGGCCACGGCGGCGGCCCCGGCCCCTTCGGCGACGACGTGGTTCCGCTCCACCACCAGCCTCAGGGCATCGGCCACCTGCCGAAGCGAGACCACCACCGAACCGTCGAGCAACCGGCTCACCTGCGGCCACATCTCGGCCAGGATGCCGCTGCTCCCGATGCCGTCGACGAAGCTCGCCTGGTAGGTCACGGCCTGGGGTGACCCGGCCGCGAGCGAGGGCGCCAGCGGGGCGGCGGTCTCGACCTCGGCGGCGAGCACCCGCACGCCGGGCCGGAGGGCCTTCACGGCGGAGGCGATGCCGGTGCTGAGGCCGCCGCCGCCATAGGGGACGATGACCGCCTCGACGTCGGGGAGGTCCTCGAGGATCTCGAGGCCGACCGTGCCGTTGCCGGCGATGACGCCGGGGTCGCTGACCGGATGAATGAAGAGACCCTCGAGGCCGGGCCGGCGGTGGGTCATCAGGATGTTCCACCACTCGCTGAACGGCACCTTGATGATGGCCGCACCGAGGCGGGTGATGGCGGCGAGCTTAGCCTCCGGGGCATGGTCGGGCACGACGCAGGTGCAGGAGAGCCCCCGCCGGCGCGCCATCCAGGCGACACCCTGGGCCATGTTGCCGGCACTGGCGGTCCAGACGCCCCGGGCCAGCTGCTCGGGAGAGGCCAGTCCGATGGCGTTAGCGGCGCCCCGGATCTTGAACGACCCGATCGGCTGGAGGCACTCGAGCTTGAGCCAGATCTCGGCGGGCGCCTCGTCCAGGTTGAGGCGCACGACGGGGGTGCGGATGGCGGCACCTGCGATGCGTGACCGCGCCGCCTGGACGGCCTCGAGCGCGATCACTCCGGCCGCACGGCGAAGCGAAGCGCCGTCGTCTGGCGGTAGGTCTGCCCCGGCCGCAGGATCACGCCGGGAAACCCGGGATGGTTCACGGCGTCCGGGAATCCCTGCGCCTCCAGGCACAGCCCGGCGTAGCGCGGGTAGGCCACCCCGCCCTTTCCTGTGATCGTCCCGTCGAGGTAGTTGCCGGTGTAGAGCTGGAGCCCGGGCTCGGTCGTGGCGACCTCCAGCACCCGGCCGCTCACCGGCTCCGTGAGCCGGGCCGCCACGGCCAGCCCCTTCCCCGCACCGCCCAGCACATAGTTGTGGTCGTACCCGGGCGGGTCGCCGCCCAGCTCGACGATCCGGGCGCCGATGGCGACGGGGCGGCTGAAGTCCAGCGGCGTACCCGCCACCGGCAGGACCTCCCCGGTCGGGATCAGGTCGGCGTCGGTCGGGGTATACCCGTCTGCCGCGAGCCAGAGCACGTGGCCGAGGATATCGCCGGCGCCGGCCAGGTTGAACCAGGCGTGATTCGTCAGGTTCACCGGCGTCGGCCGGTCGGTCGTGGCCTCGTAGTCGATGATCAGCGCGTCGGCGTCGGTCAGCGTCATCGTCACCGCCACCTCGAGCTGCCCCGGATATCCCTGGTCGCCGTCGGGGCTGACGTGGGTGAAGCGCACGGCCCCGTCCAGGGGCTCCGAGTGCCACAGCACCTTGTCGAACCCCACCGGACCGCCGTGCAGGTGGTGCTCGCGGTGATTGAGCGCCAGCTGGATCGGCTGCCCATCGAGCACGAAGCGCCCGTGCCCGATCCGGTTGGCGACACGCCCGACGGTTGATCCGAAGTAGGGGTGACCCTGCAGGTACTGATATAGGTGATCGAAGCCCAGCACCACGTCGGCCAGCCGGCCGGTGTGGTCGGGGACACTCAGCGCCGTGAGAGTCGCGCCGTAATCGGTGACCCTGGCCACCAAACCGTGTGCGTTGGTGAGCGTATACAGGTGCGCCGGCGACCCGTCGGGCATGGTGCCGAACCGGGTCGCCTCGACGCGCGCCGTCACCGGGCCACTACCGCTTCTCGCCCAGCAGCACCAGCCCGGACCCGGTGGTGAGCGTCACCGCGCCGTTCTGCACGGTGCCTGTCGCGCCGGAGTACCAGTCCTTCACGATGGTACCGTCCGGGAAGAGGCCACCGACCGGCACCGTCTTGGCGCCCGTTCCCTGGCCCATCGCCACCACCACGCGGTCGCGAAGGCTCCCCGAGTCGAGGGTGCGGGCGAAGACGTACGGCGTGGCTTGAAGCACCCGGTGCGCACCCGCCCCCACTGCCGGATGCGCCCGCCGGAACTGTCCCAGCCGGCGCCAGTGGTGGAGGACGTCGGCGGTCCACCCGCCCCGCTCCAGGTCGCCCCAGTTCATCACCGACCGGAGGTTGGCGTCGCCGTTGGCGCCGGCCACCCGCAGCGGCCGCGCCAGCTCGTCGCCGTAGTAGACCTGGGCCCCGCCCGGCGCGAGCAGCAGGCGGGTCCCGGCGTTCATCGGGTCGCGCCGATCGCGGTCGAACGGCCCGCCGTCGTCGTGCGAGCTGATGTAGTTGAGCACGCTGACGCCCTGGAGCGCCCCGGTGCCCAGCGCCGCGGCATACTTCCCGAACGTGGTGTCGAACGGCGCCGCCGCGTCGCGCTTGAAGGCGAAGTTGATCAGCCCGTCGTACCCGTGGGCGAAGTAGTCCACCTTCCGGTCGCCGAAGCTGTAGTCGCGGCCGTGGCCGAGCTCGTACCCGTACACCTCGCCCACCATGAAGAACGGCAGGTCATCGAGCACCTTCCTGGGGTTGGCCCGCCTCCACTCCGCCAGGGCCGCCACCGCCTCGCGCTTGAGCTCCGCGCTCACGGTCTCGCCGAAGTGCTTGGAGGTGTCCACCCGGTAGCCGTCGATCCCGAACTCGCGCACCCAGTCCGTGAGCCACTTGATGACGTAGTACCTGGGGGCCCGCGGATAGCCGGTCCGCCGGAAAAAGGCGTCCAGCTCGGCACGCTCCCGCTCCAGCCGGCCTTCCTGGCGCCACTTCTCGACCAGCGCCCGCGGCAGGTCCACCGGGGTGTCGCTGTCGGTGCGGATGTCGGGGAGGTTCGCGACCAGGGTGCAATCGGTGGTCGTGACGTAGCTCTGGTAGGTGCATCGAGGCGAGGTCCGTACCCAGTCGGAGGGCCAGACCGGGTCCTGCGCCGTGACCGGCCCGGTGTGGTTGATCACCGCGTCCATCAGGATCCGGATGCCGCGGCGGTGCGCCGCCTCCACCACCGCCCGCAGGTCGGCCTCGGTGCCCAGGGCCGGATCGACCGCGGTCCAGTCGCGGGTCCAGTAGCCGTGGAAGCCCCAGGTCCTGCCGGTCCCCTCGTCCACGGGCCCGTGGTTCTGTTCCACGAAAGGGGTCAGCCAGATGGCGCTGACGCCAAGGCTGTCGAAGTACCCCGCCTCGATCCGCCTGAGGACGCCCTTGAGGTCGCCCCCCTCGAAGTTCCGGAGCAGGGCGCCGTCCTTCGCCCGGCCGAGGGCGCCGTCGTTGGCCGGGTCGCCGTTCTCGAAGCGGTCGGTGAGGAGGAAGTAGACGGTGGCCGCGTTCCAGAAGACGGCGGGATCGGTGACGGCCGCCCTGGGAACGGCCGGCGCGGGCGCG
>DASWBQ010000032.1:0-3088 GCA_036390535.1 Gemmatimonadales bacterium
GCGAGCCGGTCACGGTCCAGACCGACATCTACGCCCTCGGCGTCATCCTCTACGAACTGCTCACCGGCCAGCGCCCCTACGACCTGGGCGACGCCTCGTGGGAGACGATCGTCCGGACGGTGACGGAGGCGACTCCCGAGCGCCCGTCGGTCCGGCTGCGGCGGGCGGGGCGGGCACTGCCGAAGGGGATGGCCGCCGACCTCGACGTGATCATCCTCAAGGCGCTGGCCAAGGAGCCGGGGCGCCGGTATCGCTCCGCCGAGCAGCTGGGCGACGACCTGCGGCGCTGGCTCCGGGGCGACCCGGTGCGGGCCCAGCCCGACACCCTCCGGTACCGCGCGGGGAAGTTCGTCCGGCGGCACCGGACGCTGGTCGGGCTGGCAGCGGTGGCGATGCTGTCGCTGGTCGGTGGCATCGCGACGACGGCCTGGCAGGCGCGGATTGCCCGCGAGGAACGCGACGTCGCCGAAGCGGCCCTCCGGAGGTCGGAGGACGTGACCCGGTTCCTGCTGGGGCTCTTCGAGGCCAGCAACCCGCAGGGCGGAGCCGATTCGCTCACCAGCCGCATCCTGCTGCAGGCCGGCCTGCAGCGGGTGGACGAGCTGGCCGACCAGCCCCTGGTGCAGGCCGAGATGCTCGATGCCCTCGGGCGGATCCAGGTGACGATGGGGCAGCCGGCGGAGGCGCTGCGGCTGCATGACCGGGGCGCGGCACTGCGCGCGGTGGCGCTGGGGCCTGACGATCCCGGCTTGGCGACCAGTCACCGCCATGCGGCCGTGGCCTTGCGGCACCTGGGCCGGTACGCCGAGGCCGAGTCGAGGCTCCGCGAGGGATACGCGCTGGAGGTGCGGGCGTACGGCGAGGGCTCGCTCGAGACGACGACCACGCTGCTGGAACTCGGCTTCCTGCTGCCGTACCTGGGGCGGCTGGCGGAGGCGGAGTCGGTGTACCGGCGGGCGCACGGCATCCAGGCGAGCGCGCTCGGGGCCGACCACATCCGGACGCTGCAATCACTGCTGGTGGTCGCGCTCCGGACCCGGGACCGCGACCAGGGGGAAGCGGAGCGGATCCTCCGCGACGTGATTGCCCGGGCGCCGGAGACGACCGACGAGGGCCAGCTGCTCCGGGCGCTGACGAAACTCCACCTGGGCGACCTGCTGATCCGGCGAGGGGGCGACGCCACCGAGGCGGAGGCCCTGTTCCGCGACGCGCTGCAGTCGCAGGAAGCGGTCCTCGGCGACCGGAACCTGGCCCTCACCCACGGCCTGGCAAGCCTGGCGGACGTGGTGGCCTCCCACGGCCGATTCGCCGAGGCGGAGTCGCTGATCGCCCGGCGGGTCGAGATCAACCGGGACCTGCTCGGGGACGAGAACGTCTCGACCATCATCTCCCGGACCCACCTGGCCGCCATCCGCGTGGACCAGGGGCGACTGGCCGAGGCGGAAGCGATCCGGGCGGAGGCGCTGGCGGACATCCGCCGGGTGGCCGGGGAAGAGCACACCTATGTGGCGGGGTTGCTGGCCAGCCTGGCGGACGTGGTGTCGCGGCAGGGCGACCAGGCCCGGGCGGAGGCGCTGATGCGGGACGCGCTGACGCTGCGGATTCGCCTCAACGGCCCGACCCACCACCTGGTCTACTCGTATCGTTCCGAGCTGGCGCGGATCCTGGCCCGGGGGGGACAGGTGGGTACCGCGGAGGAGGAGGCGACGGCGGCGCTGGCGGCCCTGCGGCGGCTGCTCGCGCCGGACGATCCCCTGGTCCGGGGGGCGGAACGGAACCTGGCGGAGATCCGGCAAACAAAGTGAAAAGGGAAAAGTGAAGAGTGAAAAGGTGCAGCCGCCCCTTTTCACTCTTCACTTTTGACTTGTGACTCCGGCGGGGCTCTGTCCTACTCTCCCCATGCGCCCGCCAGCTCAACCGTCACGACGGCCGTGGCGTCAACCGCCCAGGTGATCCGCTGGTCCAGAATCTCGGGTCGGGCGTCGTCGGGGCGCCAGCGCTCGACCAGCCGGGCGTCGGGGTCCACGATCCAGTATTCCGCGATCCCCGCGCGCTGGTAGATCCGCCGCTTGCTGCCCCGGTCGCGCCGGGCCGTCCGAGGTGACAGGATCTCGATGGCGAGGATCGGCCGAGCGAGGTCGCGCCAGTCCTTCGGCCGGGCCTTGGGGTCGATCGGCACCACGAAGAGGTCGGGCTGGACCAGGGTCCGCGGCCCGAGCCGGACGTCGGCTGGGCTGGTGAGGAGCTTGATGTCGGGCCGGCCGGCGAGCCCCGAGGCCAGGCCAAAGAAGAGGTGAGCCAGAATGTCCTGGTGGCGGTAGGCCGGGGACGGGGTCACAACGTGCTCGCCGTCGAGCAGCTCGTGGCGCAGACCGTCGTCCGGCAGGGCCAGCAGCTCCTCGATGGTGGTGACGGCGGGCAGGGCGGGCATGACCATAATCTGGGTCTCCTCGGCGAGCGGCGGCAACTCGGCATGCCCCAAGCTGCGGGCGTCGACCGTCCGGTCCTGCACCAGACCGACGCCTGAGGGGCCAGCTGATTCGGCCCCCGGGGTTGACTCTATAATCTATGACGTTATAGTGATAGAGTATGCACACCAGACTGCTGCTCCTCCTGGCCGTCCTCGCGCCGGCCGCCACCGCCCAATCGCAACAGAACGGGCGGCCTGATCGGCCGCCCCCACAACAGCCGCCCCTACGGTTGGGCGCGGCCATCGCCCGGGCCGACAGCCACGCCTACGCCAACCGGGCCGCCGGGGCCGGGCTCGACCTCCGGGCCGCCCAGAAGGCCTCGACGCTCCGGGGCATCCTGCCAACGGTTCGCGCCGAGATGGGCTACTTCCGGACCACCGACCCGCTCAACGCCTTCGGCTTCACCCTCCGCCAGCGGAGCGTGACCCAGGCCTCGTTCAGCCCCGACGCCCTCAACTACCCCGAGGCCACCGGCAATCTCGGCACCGGGCTGGTGGCCGAGCTGCCCCTGATCAACGCCGACGCCTGGGCCGGCCGTGCTGCCGCCTCGACCGCCACCGAAGCCGCGACGGCCTCGGCGCGGTGGACGCAGGCCTCCAGCCGGCTCGACGTCCTCC
>DASWBQ010000033.1:0-5544 GCA_036390535.1 Gemmatimonadales bacterium
CGGTACCGGAGTGGGGCGGCCAGAAGGTCCGGATGGCCCAGGAGGAGGACTTCTTCGCCGGGCAGGACGGGACACCGCGCTGGGTCAAGGCGCGGCAGGACAGATTCCACCTGGTCCGGTAGGACAATGACTTAGAAGTGAGCAGTGAGGAGCGGCCGGTTTGGCTCCCGTCTTGCTTCTCACCCCTCAGGTCTTTCGTTCTGTCAATGTTGCTCTCTCTGCTGCTCACCGTGATCGGCCTCCTCCTCCTCGCCGGGGGCGGGGAGGCGCTGGTTCGCGGCGCTGTGGCAATTGCCCGCCACGCCGGGCTGACGCCGGCCGTGATCGGCCTCACCGTGGTGGCGATGGGGACGTCTCTGCCGGAGCTGGTCGTGAGCGTCCTGGCCTCGCTCCGGGGACAGCCCGACATCGCGGTCGGCAACGTTCTTGGCTCCAACATCGCCAATATCGGCCTGATCCTCGGGATGTCGGCCGTGGTCACCAGCCTTCCCATCCGTGGCAACGTGGTCCGCCTGGAGTGGCCGCTGATGTTCCTGGCCAGCGGCGCCTTTCTGGTGGTGGCCCGTGACGGGCTGCTCGACCGGCTCGAGGCGGGCTTCTTCGTGTTCGCCCTGGCTGCCTTCGTGGCGTACAGCGTCTGGCTGGCACGCGGTGAGGTGACGGAAACGGAACGGGAGGCCTTTGCGGCCGAGATTGCCGGCAGGACGATCCATGCCGTCCGGCGGGAGATCGCTCTCTCGATCGGGGCGGTGCTGCTCGGACTGGCGCTTCTGGTGGTGGGTGGCCGGATGCTGGTGGACGGGGCGGTAGGTCTCGCCCGGCTGGCGGGCCTCAGCGAGCGGGTGATCGGCCTGACCATCGTAGCGGTGGGCACCAGCGCCCCGGAACTCGCCACCTCCCTGATCGCCGCCTTTCGGCGCCAGACTGATGTCGCGGTGGCCAACATCATTGGCTCCAACGTCTTCAACTTGCTCGGCATCCTCGGCACCGCCGGCCTGATCCTGCCGCTGCGGGTGTCGGCGGGAATGCTGGCGAGTGACGCCTGGTGGATGCTCGGCACCGCGGCGGTGCTCCTGCCGCTGATGTACTTCGGTAAGCGCCTGTCCCGCCTGGACGGCGCCATCCTGCTCGGGGTGTATGGGGCCTATCTGTGGCTGCTCCTTTAGGCAAGAGAGAGCGGGAGCAGGCGGGAGAGAGCGGGATGGGGAGCGCAGTTTCCCATTCTCTCCCGCCTGCTCCCGCTCTATCCAGCCCTCTCCCGCCCCATTATTCTAGAAGCTGAGCCTTCAGTTCGGAGATCCCCATGTCTAACGAGCCGGAATACATCCGCCGCCTTCGGGAGGCCCAGGCCGCCCAGCAGGCAAAGCGGGCCACGCCCGCCAGGGCCGCGAACCAGCCGGAGTTCACGCCGCAGGAGCAGGAAGCCCTGCGCTGGGCAAAGGAAGTGGCCGAGGGGCAGGAACTCCGGTCGGTGCGGCACCTGGCCGGGGCCCGCTTTGCCGTCGTTCTGCGGCTCCAGAGCGCCAGCGGGCAGCGGTTGCTCTCGCTCGAAGGCATTCCCGACCGGGAAGCCCTTCGCGAGCGGGTCAAGCCCGGTGCGACGGTCGGGGAGGAAGTGCTCGGGGCCTATGAGGTCCGGGGCGGCCGCCCGGTGACCATTGCCATCGAGGAAGGGCAGGTGGTGCTCAAGATGGGTACGCCCCGGCCGGGGTCGCAGCCGGCGGATCCGATGAAGATGCTGCGTCTTGCGGCCAAGGAAGCGGCCAAGCGCGAGAAGGAGCGCCCGAAGGAGCGACCGGGCCGGAGATAGTCGAATGTCGTGAGTCGAGAGTCGAGCGCCGAAAAATGAAGGCCGCCATCCACAACGGAAGGCGGCCTTCGCTCTCACGGCTCACGACTCACGACTCAGGATCTCCACGTCAAACACCAGCGTCGCGTTCGGCGGGATCGGGCCGGAGCCGTCCGAGCCGTAGCCCTGGTCGGGCGGGATCACCAGCTTCCGCTTCCCCCCCGGCTTCATCCCGATCAGGCCCTCGTCCCACCCGGGAATTACCATGCCCACCCCGACCTTGAACCGGATCGGCTCACCGGACTCGTTGCCGTCGAACCGGGTCCCGTCGGGGAGCCAGCCGATATAGCGCACCGTCACGGTGTTGCCCACCGCCACGGTATCGCCCTCGCCGGGCGCCAGGTCCTGGAAGAGCACGCCGGTCGGGAGCCTCCGCATTGCCGGGATCTCGACCTTGAGGTCCGGGTGATAGTTGAGTTCCTCGGGCGGGGCCACGGCGAGGGCGGTACCGATGGCCCGCTGGACGGCCGGGGAGGGACCCGGGTTGCTGGGGGAGCAGGCCACGAGGGCCAGGAGCAGGATGGAGGGGGTTGGGCGCATCCCTAATGATGGCAGGTTCTTGCGTGACGGGGAATGGGACGCCATATATAAGACTTCAGGAATATTGGCGTTCCACCATGAAACCGATCCGGTTACCGTCCCGTAGTCCCGGTCGGTGCAGTGAAGGCTCGCCCCCGTCCCCCACCCCGAGGTGCCAATGACTCCGTTCCGCTCCGCCCTGCTGTTTGCCGCCCTCACCGCCATGGCCTGTGCCAAGGCTGACGCGCCCCCCGCCGAGCAAGCGGCGCCACCGGCGGCGCCGAACGTGGTGAGCGTTACCGCCACCGAGTTCGCCTACGCCATGGCGGACACGCTCCCTGCCGGGTGGACGTCGTTCCAGATGACCAATGCCGGGCAGGAACTCCATCACATGACCCTGGTCCGCCTCGACGAGGGGAAGACCCTGGACGACCTGATGCAGGCGATGGCGTCGCAGGGCCCCCCGCCAGCCTGGGCGGTGTTCCTTGGCGGCCCGAACGCGGTGGTCGGTCCCATGGTGTCCGACGTCACGCTGGACCTTGCCCCGGGCAACTACGCCGTGCTCTGCGTGATTCCGTCGCCCAATGACGGCAAGCCCCACGTCATGAAGGGAATGAGCAAGGGGTTCACCGTAGTCCCGTCGGACGTGGTCCGGGCCGCGCCGGTGGAGGACCTCACCCTCACCCTGAGCGACTACGCCTTCACTTGGTCCGCACCGGTCACGCCGGGGCGGCACGTCGTGAAGGTGGTGAACACCGCGGCCCAGGATCACGAGCTGATCCTGGCCCAGCTGAACCCCGGCAAGTCCGTCGGGGACATGGTGAAGTTCATCGAGGAACTCGAGAAGGGCGCGGTCTCGGGTCCCCCGCCGGGAACGCCATGGGGAGGCATCGCCAACATGGCGCCGGGGCAGGTGAACTACATCACCATCGATCTGCCGGCAGGCGAATATGGCGAGATCTGCGTGGCCCCTGATGCCAAGGACGGCAAGCCGCACGCGGCCCATGGGATGGTGGCGCAGCTGAGCGTCAAGTAGACCACAGGTGAGCAGTGAGGGTAAGGAGTGAGACGGGGGCCGCAATGGCCTCCTTCTTACTTCTCACCCCTCACCTCTCACCTCTTACCCAACCACGACTGGCGGTCGGCTGCGATCCGGACTAACCTCATCGCATGCCAACCCACATTTCCCGCCGGAGCTTCCTCCACGCTTCGGCCTTCGCTGCCGCCGGCCTCGTCCTCTCCCCCCGCCTGCTCCGCGCCGCGGCGCCTATCCGGGTCCGCGGCCGGGTCCTGAGCGGCAGCCGCGGCCTGGCGGGCGTCAGCGTCAGCGACGGCCTCCAGGTGGTCGCCACCAACCCCGATGGCGGCTTCGAGCTGATCACCGACGGCGCCCGGAAGTACGTGATGGTCAGCCCGCCGCGCGGCTATGACTTCCCGGTACAGCCGGCGGGCACCTTCCGGTTCTTCGAACGGATCACCCCCGACGCCCGGGGCGAGCAGGCGGTTCGCTTCGATCTTCCCCGGCTGGCCGGCGACGATACCCGGCACGGGGTCATCGTCCTCGGCGATACCCAGACCGCCGACCGGGAGGAGATGGCGAGGCTTCACGCCGAGACGGTGCCGGACGTGATCGAGACGGTGAAGAACCTCGGCGACCTGCCGCTGTTCGGCGTCGCCGACGGCGACATCATGTACGATGACTTGACGCTGTATCCGGAGTACGAGCGGGCCGTCACCCGGATGGGGATTCCGTTCGGGCAGGTGGTCGGCAATCACGACCTGGACTTCAAGGTCGATGGCGACGGCGCCTCGACCGCGACCTTCGAGCGGCACTTCGGACCGCGTTACTACTCCTTCAACCGGGGCGAGTTCCACTACGTCGTGCTGGATGACGTCTTCTGGCACGGCACCGGCTACCTGGGCTATGTGGAGGAAGAGCAGCTGCGGTGGCTGGCGGCTGACCTGGCGCGGGTGGAGAAAGGCAGCCCGGTCATGGTCTTCCTCCACATTCCGCTGATCCCCACCCAGGGGCCCCGCCATGGTCGGCGACCCGAGATCTCCAGCTCCGTCACCAACCGGGACGCGTTGCTCCGGCTGCTGGAGCCCTACCAGACCATGCTCATCTCGGCGCACATGCACGAGAACGACCACATGCGCCACGCCGAGAAGATCCGGGAATGGAACATCGGAACCTCGTGCGGCGCCTGGTGGACCGGGGACATCTGCTACGACGGCACCCCGAACGGGTACGGGATCCTCGACGTGAGCGGGCCCTCCCTCCGCTGGCTCTACAAGGCGACCCGACAGGGGCCAGGGTACCAGCTCAAGGTCCATCCCCGCGGCGCCGATCCGGCCGCGCCCGACGAGATCGTGGCCAACGTCTGGAACTGGGACCCGGACTGGACCGTGACGTATTTCGTCAACGGTGAGCGGCGTGGCTCGATGGCCCGGCGGATCGGGCGGGATCCAGATTCCGTGACGCAACACACCGGTCCGGACCTCCCGAAGAAGCGGGGCTGGGTCGAGCCCCAGAACACCAACCACCACTTTTACGCGCCGGTCCCGGCCGATGCCCGCGAGGTAGTCGTCGAGGCGAAGGACCCGTGGGGAGGGGTGTACACGGGCAGGCCATAGCAGGAACTAGGCAACAGGCAACAGGAAACAGGAAACAGGAAACAGCGACCTTCGGACCTGTTCCCTTTCCCTGTTCCCCGTTCCCTGTTCCCTGTTTCGCTCATTCGCGCAGCGCCGCCATCACCCCCTCGCAGAAACCCACCGGGCCGATCCCTCGGGTGAATCGCGCCCGCGGCAGCGCTGCCCGCAGGACCGGATCGTGGCTTCCATCCGGCCGGGCAACCACGATCGCCGCATCGGTAGCCTGCAGCAGGTCCAGGTCGTTCCGGGCGTCGCCGACCGCCACCGAACGCGGCTGCCCCAGCAGTGCCAGCAGCCGCCGCGCCGCCTTTCCCTTGCTGCAGCCGCCGATCAGATGGAGGAAGCGTCCCCCGGTAGTGATGCTCAGGCCGGCGTCAGCTGCCAGGGCTTCGAGCGTGGTTTCCTCGCTGGCGGCAAGCGGGCGGGCCGGGACGAATGGCTCGTCGTACTCGCGGGCCATCACGTCGACCAGTTCTCCTCCTGACAGGCCGGTCCGCTCCGCCACCTCCGCTGGAGCCATG
>DASWBQ010000034.1:0-4581 GCA_036390535.1 Gemmatimonadales bacterium
AGAGGGTCAGCACGCCGGTGAGGCCGAGGGAGATCTCGAAGCCGGTCTTCGCCATCTCGAAGGTGCTGTTCACCATGGCGGTGAACACCTCGGTGTCGCCCAGGAAGACGAGGCGGCTGAGGCCCACGACCAGGGCCACGAGGAAGAAGCCGACCCAGATGTAGTTGAGGACCATGGTACCTCAGGCTTCGGGGTGCTGGAGCAGGTCGACGAGCATCGGGACGTGGTCGCGCATCAGGACTTCGGTGGCGGCGATCGGGAACTCGTAGGTCACCACCGGTACGCCGTGGTCGGTGCCCCAGGAGCCAAACGACCCGGGCGTCGGGTAGCCGACGTCGCGGACCAGCGGCATGCGCGTGCGGGCGGCGAGGCGACGGCCCAGGGCGGTGTCGTGGGCATCGTCGATGCACGCCAGCGGGGCGTGCAGCGCCACCACCGCCCGGGGCTTGAGCTCGCCGATGAGCGCGAGCAACGCCTGCACCTCGGGCTCGGAGCCCGGCGCGTTGCCCGGGCTCAGCAGCACGTCGCTCGGGTCCTCTAGGGTGGACCGGTGGGTCACCGGGGCGGGGGTCCAGTTGCGGGACGGGAAGTTGCGATTGAGGTCCACGCCGCGGGCGTTGCCGCGGGTGCCGCGGATCAGGCCGTCCGGGTTGGCGGCGAGGACCACCGCGCTGTGCGGCAGCGGGTCGGGGAACTGGCGCAGCGCCCGGGAGAGTGCGTAGGTGGTCTCGGGCTCCTCGCCGTGGATGCCGGCGAACACCAGCAGGCGGCAGTCGCCGCGGGGGCGCCAGACCTCGAGCGGCAACCCCAGGACAGACCGGCCGTAGGTGGTCGGCGCCACCGGGAAGGTGCCCCACTGGGGACGGGGCCGAAGGGCGCTCACGGATGCGCTGGGTTCACGTTGATCACAAAGCGGTCGAAGATCTCGTCGATGTGGTCGAGCACCGTGTCGCGGAGCCGCAGGTCGGCGCGGCCGATGGCGTCCCGGAGGATCGCCGGCGTGAGCCGCTGCTGAAACGCCGCCGCCGTGGGGGCGTGGCTCAGGTGCCACCGCTCGGGCGCCACCCCGCCGCGGTCGCGGTCGTAGGGACGATAGAAGCCCTGCGCGAGGCCCGTCGCCATCCGCCGGTCGAGCCAGCGGTGCATCGGCCCGAACATCCCGGTGTCGTCCACCTCGGCGGGGACCAGGTCCACCTGGTAGCCGGGCGGGCACGCCGCCGCGTCGTATATATCGAGATCGGTGCCCCAGTGGTGGCGCGAGGCACCGGGGAGGGCCGACCAGCGGAGGATGGCGAAGACGATCTCGACGTCGCTCATGGTGGTGACGTCGAGCGGCCGGGCGTCGCTGTCGAGGAGGGGCAGTTCCCCCGCAACCTTCCGGTTCCAGATAGAGAGCTGGCGCTCGAACCCCCGAAAGCCGCTCAATACTCTGAGGTCGAACCCGACCTCGCGCGCCTGGGCGCGGAGGGCAAGTAACGGGGCCACAACCTCCCGGTGCATCGGCACGCCCAGCTCCGCGGCCATCGCGGGGTCGCAGAGGTGAGCCTCGGACTGACCGAGGGCCGTGAGGTCGGTTGCCGCAGGGATCGCCATGAGGGAGTAGAGGGAAACTGCGGGAAGGACCAGGTGGCGTCCAGCCCGGCGCTACGCCAGCGCGTCGAGCACCGCCTGGAGCGCCTGCTGGGTGGTGGCCGATCCGCCCAGGTCGCGGGTGCGAGTCGCCTCGCGCTCCAGGGAGGTCTCGATGGCCGCCTCGAGGGCGCGCGCGGCCTCGGACTGGCCCAGGTGGTCCAGCATGAGCGCGGCGCTCCAGATGGCGGCGATCGGGTTCGCCACGCCCTGGCCGGCGATATCGGGGGCCGAGCCGTGCACCGGCTCGAACATGGAGGGGAAGGCCCGCTCCGGGTTGAGGTTGGCCGCAGGCGCAATCCCGATCGATCCGGCCACGGCGGGGCCCAGGTCGGAGAGGATGTCGCCGAACAGGTTCGATGCCACCACCACGTCGAACCAGTCGGGATGCAGGACGAAGTGCGCGGTGAGGATGTCGATGTGGTACTGGGCCGTCTTCACCGCCGGATACCGCAGCGCCGCCGCCGCGAAGCGCTCGTCCCAGAACGGCATGGTGTGGACGATGCCGTTGGACTTGGTGGCGGAGGTGAGGTGCCTGCGATCGCGGCTCTCCGCCAGACGGAAGGCGAAGTCCATGATCCGGTCCACGCCGCGCCGGGTGAACACGGCCTCCTGCAGTGCGGTCTCCCGCTCGGTGCCCTGGTAGATGCGGCCACCGACCTCGGAGTACTCCCCTTCGACATTCTCGCGGACCACCACGAAGTTGATGTCCGCCGCGCCGCGGCCGGCCAGCGGCGAGCGGATGCCGCGGAGCAGCCGGACCGGGCGGACGTTGGCGTACTGGTCGAGTTCGCGCCGCAGGGGAATGAGCAGCCCCCAGAGGGAGACGTGATCGGGCACGCCCGGCCACCCGACCGCACCGAGGTAGATGGCGTCGTGGGAACGCACCTGGGCGACGCCGTCCTGCGGCATCATCCGGCCGGTGGCGGCGTAGCGGGCGCATGACCAGTCGAACTCGTCCCACGTCACGGAAAAGCCGTGGCGCCTGGCGACCGCCTCGACAGCACGCCGGCCGGCGGGAATCACCTCCTGGCCGATGCCGTCCCCGGGGATCGTGGCGATGCGGTAGCGGGGCCGGGCCGGCATTCAGCGGGCCTCCTGCTGGAGGAATGCGAGGGTGTGCGCCACCACGTCGTCGGGCAGTTCTTCGGCAAGGTAGTGCCCGCCCGGCAGCGCTTCGCCCTCGACCGACTCGGCGCGCTCGCGCCAGAGGGCCAGGCAGTCGAAGTGCCGCTCGATCGCGCCGCGCTGTCCCCAGAGCACCCGGATGGGGCAGCCGACCTTGCGGCCCTGGTCTTCGTCGTCGTGCACCAGGTCGATGCTCGCCGCCGCGCGATAGTCCTCGCAGCTGGCGGCGATGGTGGCGGGATCGTCGAAGGCCTCGAGGTAGGCCGCCAGGGCCTCGGGGGTGAAGGGCGTGAGACCGGCCGAGCCGGAGCCGCACTTGTGCCGCCAGTAGGCGCGCGGGTCGGCCCCGATCATCCGCTCGGGGAAGGGCGCGGGCTGGATCAGGAAGAACCAGTGCCAGTAGGCGCGGGCGAACCCGTCGTGGGTGCGGGCGTACATCTCCCGGGTCGGGGCGATATCGAGCAGCACCATGCGGGTGACCGACGCCGGAGAGTCGAGGGCGAGGCGGTGGGCGACCCGGGCGCCGCGGTCGTGCGCCAGGATGGCGAACCGCTCGAAGCCGAAGGCGCGCATCAGGGCCGTCATATCGGTGGCCATGGCGCGCTTCGAGTAGGTGCTGTGGTCGGGCACGGCCGCCGGCTTGGAGGAGCGGCCGTAGCCGCGGAGGTCCGCCGCAATGATGGTGCGGTGCTCGGCCAGCCGGGGCGCCACCTTGTGCCACATGACGTGGGTCTGGGGGTAGCCGTGCAGGAGCAGGAGGGGCGGGCCCGCGCCTCCTTTGACCCCGTGGATGTCCACGCCGCCGACCGAGCGGGTGAAGGCGTCGAATCCGTCGAACATGGTGCCCGAAAGATCCCGGCTGCGGGATCGGGGTCAAGGATGCGGGCGTGGGCCGGCATTGCCAGCGTGGAGTCCGTGCTGTACTTTGCACCACAAAGTGAGTGGCTCTGCAAACCCGCGAGCCGCGGGAGGAGAATACCGTGGGCGAGAAGGCGAGAGTCTGGCGGGCCGCGCTCCGGAACGCCCTGGTCTGGGGCGGCGCCTGGTTCGCCCTGGCGATCGGGGTGTTCGCGGTGCTGGCGGTGGTGGGCTTCGTGCCGCCGGGCATCGGCTGGATGGATCGGATCGGCATGGCCATCCGGGTCGGTATCGTCGGTGTCCTCGCGGGCGCCGCCTTCGCCACCTTCATCCGGTTCAGGTACCGGGGCCGGCGGCTGTCGGACCTCAGCTGGGTGCGGTTCGGCCTCGCGGGCGGGGTGCTGACCGGCCTGCTGGTGCCGGCCTGGATGCAGACCACGAACCTGCTGTCGGGCGACGGGCTGGTGCCTTGGGCGCTGATCCGCGGCGACATCCTGGTGAGCACGGTGTTCGGCGCGGTGGCGGCCGGCTCATCGCTCCGGCTGGCGCAGCTGGCGGAAGCGCGGCTCCCCGGCGGAAATCACGATCGCCTGAAGCACCCTGACCCGCACCGGCGCCTGGGCAACGGGCCATGAATCCCTGGGTCCGGCGGTTCCGCGGCGCGGTCGGGATGGGGCTGACGTGGGCCCTGGGGTGGGCGGTCGTCGGGCTGGGCATCGGCGTAGCCTCGCTGCTGCTGCCTGGCCTGCCCTGGCACCGCTTCTTCGACGTCTTCGATGCGCCGCTGCCGGCGCTCGCCGTGCCGGGCTTCGTCGGGGGCGCCCTCTTCTCACTGGTGCTCGGCGTGGCGGGCCGCCATCGCCGGTTCGAGCAGCTGTCGGTCCCCCGCTTCGCCGCCTGGGGTGCGCTGGGCGGCGTGCTGCTGAGCCTGGTGCCGGCCGCGATGGTGGCGGTGGGACTGGCGTC
>DASWBQ010000035.1:0-2668 GCA_036390535.1 Gemmatimonadales bacterium
CTGGCTCGCCGGCGCTGGCGCCTCAACCGATGGCGATCGTCCTTTCCTCGACCAGTACGACCTGGCCTCGGGGAAGACCACCCGTCTGTGGCGCTCCGAAGCGCCCTGGTACGAGAACCCGGTCGCCCTGATCGATCCGGCGCGAGGCCTGGTCCTGGCCCTGCGGGAGTCGGTCACCGAGCCGCCGAACTACGTCCTCCGGGATCTCAGGCGGAAGACCGTGCGCCAGCTGACCGCCTTCACCGACCCGGCACCCGAGTTCGCCGGGGTGACCCGGGAACTCATCACCTACCAGCGGGCCGACGGCGTTCAGCTGTCGGCGACGCTCTACCTGCCCCCAGGGTACCGGAAGGAGCAGGGGCCGCTGCCGTTCTTCTTCTGGGCCTATCCGCGGGAGTTCCGGAGCGCCGATGCGGCCGCCCAGGTGATCGGGTCGCCCTATCGGTTCACCCGGCCGACCGGTGCCTCGCATCTCTTCCTGCTCCTCGCGGGCTATGGCGTGCTCGACAACCCGACCATGCCGATCGTGGCCGAAGGCGGGAAGGATCCCAACGACTCTTACGTCGAGCAACTGGTGGCCGGGGCCGCCGCGGCGGTGGAGAAGGTCGTGGCCCTGGGGGTGGCGGACCGGAAGCGGATCGGGATCGGCGGCCACTCCTACGGCGGCTTCATGACCGCCAACCTCCTGGCCCATTCCGATCTCTTCAAGGCCGGCGTTGCGCGGAGCGGGGCCTACAACCGTACCTTGACGCCGTTCGGGTTCCAGGCCGAGGAGCGCACCTGGTGGCAGGCGCAGGAGATCTACACCCGGATGTCGCCCTTCACCTACGCCGACAAGGTCAACGAGCCGATCCTGCTGATCCACGGACAGGATGACGACAACTCCGGCACCTTCCCGATCCAGTCCGAACGGTTCTATGCCGCGCTGAAGGGCAACGGCGCCAAGACCCGGCTGGTGATGCTCCCGGGCGAGGCCCACGGGTACCGGGCCCGCGAATCGGTCGGCCACACCCTGGCCGAGACGATCCGCTGGATGGACACCTACGTGAAGGGGGAGGGGCTTACCCCGTAGGGCGGCCTATCGGCCGCCCTACATCCCCGCATTCATGATCGCATTGAACAGCAGCTTGAACGTCCCGTGCGGCTGGGCCCGGAAGGTGATTTCCGGACCGAAGAGGTAGAGGGTGCCGCGCCCGACCTTCGCCTCCGCCGCGGCGATGCCGCCCTCGAGGTAGGCCTGGCCCCACGCCCATCCGCTCCGGAGCGGCTGCGCCGAAGCGAACCAGGCGATCGGCTTGACCTGCCCGGAGACGATCGCGCCGGGATCGAGGTCGAAGACCGGGCTTTCGTCGAACAGTACCAGGCTCTTCGAGGGCATTCCCCACGCCACGGCGGCGGTGGTGTCCACCGCGACTTCGAGCAGCGAGGCGGGAACGTAGAACTTGTCGCGGGGGAGGTTCCGCACCTGCCCGCCCGAGGTCCGCTCGACCAGGTGACTGGTGACCGGCAGGTCCAGGTGCCGGGCCAGGGCGGTGGAGCTGCCGATGGCCACGATCCGGCCGCCGGCTTCGAGGAAGGCCTTGAGCTGAGGCACCGTCTTCTCCGCCGTCACCCGGCCGAGCCGATCCCGGTATTCGGCGGGGATCTCGTCAGCAGCCGGCTGGCGGCCAAAGGCGCCCATCGCCACTCCGCCCTGGGGGGCGGGAATGCCCCCGTCGGGGAAGATCAGGACGTCAAAGTCCTTCCGGAGGTCGCCGGCGTCGAGCCGCCCGGGGTAGACGACCGTGAACGGGACTTCCATCTGTTCCAGCAGCCACCGGATCCACCCGGAGGGCATCGAGCCCCCGTACTGGTCCCAGAGCGCCACCCGGACCGGCTTGAGCGGGACGGCGGCGGTGCCCGGGGATGAGGCCGACTCGAACCGGAGTCCCTTCTCCTCGGCCAGCCGATCGACGACTGCCTTGGCGCCGCCGCCCGGGATGTAGAACGAACCCGCCGGGTAGCCGACGGCGTCACGCCCGAGCCGGGATACTGAAACCTTCGCGGCCAGCAGCCGGTTCACCGCCGTGATGGCGTCGTTGTACCGGCCGCTCAGCAGCCAGCCGCCGCCGCCCGCGACGGCCCCGCCTGGCGCCTTGGCGAGCAGGTCGGGCACCTTCTCGAATGGGCCGTCGAACGGGTCGAGAATCCGGTCGTACACCACCCCCATCGACATCGCCAGGGTGTAGCCCGCATTGTCGTACGGCGCCTTGGGTGGCCCGCCGGGGTACTGCAGGTCGTTGGGGTAGTCCTGGGGCTCGAACATGTCGAGCACGTGGGGCCGGAAGGCCTGGGCCGTCTTCACCACGTAGGAGCCGGCCTGGTACTGCTTTCCGCCGGCGGAGAACGCCGACGTGGCCCGGTGGACGTCGACTCCCGACTTGATCAGGGCGTTGACGAACTTCGTGGCCGTGGGGAAGTCTGGCTGGCTGGCGGGGATCACGTAGCCCCGCGGGTCCCGCCGGGCCGGGTCGCGGAGGATCTGGTCGAACAGCTTCCGGTCGGTCCCGCCGCCACCGAACTGCGGCGGCGGTGTCTCCTGCCGCTGGCCGCCCTCCGCCTGACGGGCGGCGGCGGTGACGGCGTCGAGTTCCTTGGGGGTGGTCGTCCAGCTGTCCTCGCTCCCCCG
>DASWBQ010000036.1:0-5558 GCA_036390535.1 Gemmatimonadales bacterium
GGCCGCCGGGGGGCGGAGGATGCCGACCTGCTCGAGACCGCCATCCGCGAAACCGCTGAAGAGGTCGGGCTGGCCCTCGACCGGACCCAATTGGTCGGCGTCCTCGAAGACCTCACCCCCCGAACCGTCCTGCTGCCGCGCATCATGGTGCGACCGCACGTCTTCCTGCTCGAGTCCCGTCCACCGCTGCTCCCGAATCACGAGGTCGCCGCGGCGCACTGGGTCGAGCTCGCTGCCTTCCACGCCCCCGGGGTCTATGCCGACTGGGACGTTCCTGCTCTCGAGCGGACGGCTCGCTTTCCCGGTTATCGGCTGCCGGAGGGAATCGTCTGGGGGATGACGGAGAGGATCCTGACGCCGCTGCTGTCGCAACTGGGGGTGAGGAGTGAGCCGTAAGCGTTGAGGTGGCAAGGCGGTTGACAGATTTAGTCTTGCCTAATATTATGGCTCATGCGGCCCATCCGTCACTGCTCACCCTTGACCCCTCTCCAGCCATGACGCCGGGCTACGCCCTCCTGGCGTTCGGCTTGGCGGTGGCCGTCCTGGTCTGGACTCTCTGGCCCCGCACCGGTCCCCTGGCGCATTTCACCCGGATGCTCCGGCTCACCGACCGGGTCCTGACGGAGGACGCGCTCAAGCACCTCTACGACTGCGAGACCCGGGGCACCCCGGCCACGCTCGAAAGCCTCGCCGGGGCGCTGGAGACCAGCCGCGGCCGGGTCCTTCGCGTCACCGGTCGGCTGGAGGGGCAGGGGTTGGCGTCCGCCGGTGGGGCGGGGTTCACCCTGAGCGATGACGGCCGCCGCTACGCGCTCCGCCTCCTCCGGACCCATCGCCTGGTCGAGCGGTTCCTCGCGGACCGCACCGGGGTGGCTCCCGGTGAGTGGCACCACGAGGCGGAGCGCTGGGAGCACCGGCTCGACGAGGCCCAGACCGAGCGGTTGGCGCGCCGGATGGGCCAGCCGGTGTATGACCCGCACGGCGACCCGATCCCCTCGGCCCGTGGCGTGATGCCCGAGATCCAGGGGGTGCCGCTCAACGATGTCGCCGTGGGGAGCGCCGTGACCATCGTGCATCTCGAGGACGAACCGCGGGAAGTCTTCGAGCGGCTCCTCGACATCGGCCTCGCCCCGGGCGCCGCGCTGCGGATCCTCGAGGTCACGCCGGGGCGAATCCGGTTTGCGCTGGATGGGCGTGAGTCCTCGCTGGCGTCGGCGCTCGCCCGGAACGTCACCGTCGTGCCGCGGGAGGAAGGGGCCGAGCCCGAACTCCCCGCGATGACTCTCGCGGAGGTCGGGGTTGGAGAGGCCGCGGTGGTGGTCGGCATTTCGTCGGCGTGTCAGGGCCCCCAGCGGCGACGGCTGCTCGACCTTGGCGTGGTGCCCGGCACCCTGGTGCGCGGCATCATGGCCAGCGCGGCCGGCGATCCGGTGGCGTATGACATCCGCGGCGCCCTGATCGGGCTCCGCCGCCAGCAGGCCGCCTGGATCCGGGTGCGTCCGCCGCTCGAAGGGGAGGCGGCCGCGTGACCACCTCGCTCCCGGTTCTTCCGCCTCCCGCGGTCGATGCCCCCGGCTGCCGCGGCTGCAGCGCCAACCGGGCGCAGCACCTCACCCAGCTCGGCGTGGCCCAGGATGGCTGGGACGTGCTCGTCGCGCTGGCGGGGAATCCCAACACCGGCAAGAGCACGGTCTTCAACGCGCTGACCGGCCTGCGCCAGCACACCGGCAACTGGCCGGGGAAGACCGTCGCCCGCGCCGAAGGGGCGTTTGCCCTCAAGGGCCGCAAGGTGAAGCTGGTGGACCTGCCGGGCACCTACTCCCTGCAGGCCGGCAGCGCCGACGAGGAAGTCGCCCGCGACTTCATCCTCTTCGGCGAACCCGACGTCACGGTGGTCGTGGTCGACGCCACCCGGCTCGAGCGGAACCTCAACCTGGTGCTGCAGGTCCTCGAGATCACCGACCGGGTCGTGGTTCTGCTCAACCTCATGGACGAGGCGCGGCGCCACGGGATCGGCGTGGATCCGGCGCAACTCTCCGCCCGCCTTGGCGTCCCGGTCGTCGCCGCGACCGCCCGCCGTCGCGAGGGGCTTCCCGAACTGCTCGAGGCGATTGACGGCGTCGTCGCCGGCCGGATCGCTACCACGCCCTATCGGATCCCCGCGCACGCGCCCGCCGTCGAGGCCGCGCTGGCCGAGCTGGTGCCCCGGATCGAGGCCGCCTGGCCTGACCTGCCGAACGCCCGATGGCTCGGCCTCCGCCTCCTCAACGGGGACGAGCGGATCGAGACCGCCCTCCGGGACGGGGAGATCGGCACCCTCGCCGGTACCGCCGACCTGGTGACGCCCGCGCCCGAGACGGCCGAGGACGTGCTGATGTCCGCGGCGGCCCTGCGGTGGCGGCTCCCCGCCAGCTTCCACGACCAGCTGGTCGAGCGGCACTTCATCGCGGCCCGGGCGATCGCCGCCGAGAGCCAGTTGCGCGGCATCAGGCGGGCCCGGTTCGACTGGGACCGCATTCTCGACCGCGCTCTCACCAGCCGGTGGCTGGGCTTCCCGCTGATGGGCCTCATCCTCGCCGCGGTCTTCTGGCTCACCATCGCCGGCGCCAACGTGCCGTCGGCCATGCTCGCCGACCTCCTCGTCGACCGCCTGCACCCGGCACTGAAGGCGTTCGGCTCCACCGTCCTGCCCTGGTGGCTCAACGGGCTGCTCTTCGACGGCGTCTACCTCGCCACCGCCTGGGTCGTGAGCGTGATGCTTCCCCCGATGGCGATCTTCTTCCCGCTCTTCACCCTGCTCGAGGACTTCGGCTACCTGCCGCGGGTCGCCTTCAATCTCGATGCGCTGTTCCGGCGGGTGGGGGCGCACGGGAAGCAGGCCCTGACCATGTGCATGGGGTTCGGCTGCAACGCCGCCGGGGTCGTCGCCACCCGGATCATCGACAGCCCGCGCGAGCGGCTGGTGGCGATCATCACCAACAACTTCTCCCTCTGCAACGGCCGCTGGCCCACCCAGATCCTGGTCGCCTCGATCTTCCTCGGCGCGCTGGCGCCCCCGCACCTCGCCAGCGCGGTCGCCGCCGGCGCGGTCGTGGGGATCGCCCTGCTGGGGGTGGCGTTCATGTTCGCCACCTCCTGGCTGCTCACCCGCACGGTGCTGCGCGGCGAGGCCACGACTTTCAGCCTCGAGCTGCCTCCCTACCGGCCGCCGCGCGTCCTGCAGACCCTCTACACGTCGCTGGTCGACCGGACCCTGATCGTGCTCTGGCGGGCGGTGGTCTTCGCCGCTCCGGCGGGCGCGGTGATCTGGCTGATCTCCAACATCACCGCCGGGGGGCAGAGCGTCGCCGAGCACCTGGTGGGGTGGCTGACCCCCGTCGGCCTCCTGGTCGGGCTCAACGGCGTCATCCTGCTCGCCTACGTCGTCGCGATTCCCGCCAACGAAATCGTGATCCCCACCGTGCTGATGCTCACCGTGCTGGTGGCGGACGCGGCCGGAGTGGGGCCGGGGGCGGGCGTGATGTTCGAGCTGGACCGGCCGGCGGACGTCGCGGCGCTGCTCACAGCCACCGGCTGGACGGCGCTGACGGGACTCAACCTCATGCTCTTCAGCCTGCTTCACAACCCGTGCTCCACCACGATCTACACGATCTACAAGGAGACCGGCAGCGCCCGCTGGACCGCCATCGCGACCCTCCTCCCCCTGGTCCTGGGCTTCAGCGTGACCTTCGTGGTGACCCAGGTCTGGCGGCTGTTCGCGTAACCCAGGGGACGGAGAGGCGGGGGACATGCACTGGAGCACCGACACACCCTGGTTCGACTGCTTCCTGATCACCGCGATCTTC
The DNA here is from genome assembly GCA_036390535.1 of Gemmatimonadales bacterium. Taxonomy (GTDB): domain Bacteria; phylum Gemmatimonadota; class Gemmatimonadetes; order Gemmatimonadales; family GWC2-71-9; genus SZUA-320. Next base: position 3,846 of record DASWBQ010000036.1, read on the forward strand.
GCGGTGGGGAGCATCTGCTTCGGTCGCTTCGAGGAACACCGGCCGCGGCCCCGGCGGCTGCTCAAGCTGGCGCTGGTCACGGCGGCCTTCGTGGCACTCAGCCAGGCGGCGGGGCGGGGCATCGCGCTGGCCCTGCTGGCGGTCCCGCTGGCCGGGGCGGCGTACGTCCACCTCGTCTGGCTGCCGGGCCACGGCGTCAACGGCTGGACGGCCGAGCCGCGGGACCGCTACCTGGCGCTGGTGTCGCGTCCCGTCCGGCGGGGCCGGCCGGCTTGACAAACACTCTCGCGGGCGGGCATCATATGAACACCTGTTCATGTGAGCCTGATACCCCCATGGCCCTCTCCGCTCCCCGTCCCGCCCGCCGGGACCCCGATGACCTCTGCGAGGTGAAGGTCACCGACCTCGGCCGGGTACGCCGGGTGCGTCGCCTGCTCAAGCCGGAGCCCGCCGTGCTCCTCCTGGCCGAGACCTTCCGGACCCTGGGCGACCCCAGCCGACTCCGGATCGTCCACGCCCTGGCCCTTCAGGAACTCTGCGTCTGCGACATCGCCGCCGCGGTCGGGATGAGCCAGTCGGCTGTGTCCCACTCCCTCCGGGCCCTCCGCCAGCTGCGCCTGGTCCGGAGCCGCCGGGACGGCAAGACCACCTACTACCGCCTGGACGACGCCCACATCGGCCGGCTCCTGGCCGACGGCTTCGAGCATGTCGAAGAGCAGCTCTAGTCCGGCCCTCGCCCACTCCGCCGCGACCCCGGTGCGCCAGTTCCAGGTCGGGGGGATGGACTGTGCCAGCTGCGCCGCCGCCATCGAGCGCGCCGTCATCGACCTCGACGGGGTCCGGGGCGTCCAGGTCGACGTGATGAAGGGCACCGTCCGGGTTGCCCGTGACGCCGCGTTCGGCGACGCCGACCTGGCCGGCGCGATCCGCAAGGCCGGCTACCAGGTGCGGGAGCGCGCCGCGGAGACGGAAAGCCGCCCGATCGGCCGGCTGGTGGCCGCGGTCGTCTCCGGCGTCCTGCTCGCGGTGGGGCTGGCCATCGGGTGGGCGGGCAGCCCGGTGTCGCCGGTGCCGTTCCTCGTTCTCGGCACCGTGGCCGGTGGCTGGTATGTCGCGCCACGGGGCTGGAAGGCGCTCCGGGCGCGGTCGCTCGACATCAACTTCCTCATGACGCTCGCCGCCGTCGGCGCCGGGATCATCGGGGAGTGGGGCGAAGCCGCCGCCGCGATGTTCCTCTTTGCCGTCGCGCAGCTGCTCGAGGGCCATGCCATGGGCCGCGCCCGTCGCGCCATCGCCGCCCTGATGAAGCTCGCGCCCCGGGAGGCCACGGTCCGCCGCGACGGGCAGGAGCAGCTGGTTCCCGTCGAGACGGTCGCGGTCGGCGAGCACATCGTGGTCCGCCCCGGCGAGCGGCTCCCGCTCGATGGCATCGTCGTGCAGGGTCACTCCGCCCTCGACCAGTCGCCCATCACGGGCGAGTCGGTGCCGGTGGACAAGGAACCCGGGAGCGAGGTCTTCGCCGGTTCCATCAACGGTCACGGCGGTCTCGAGGTCCGCGTCACCAGTCACGCCGAGGACACCACCCTCGCCCGGATCATGCACGCCGTCGAGGAGGCGCAGGCCTCGCGGGCGCCCTCGCAGTCCTTCGTGGACCGCTTCGCCCGGGTCTACACTCCCGCCGTCGTGGCCCTGGCCGCGCTGGTGGCCGTCCTC
>DASWBQ010000037.1:0-31307 GCA_036390535.1 Gemmatimonadales bacterium
GACTCGGTCAACACGGGCGGCGGCTACGGGTTCAATTTCGACTACCAGTACGACGCGGACGGGCACCCGCAGCAGTTCTACTGCCGCAGCGACCACTACGAGTACGCCAGGTTCGGCATTCCCGTCGCGTTCTTCTCGACCGGGAGCCACCCGGACTACCACATGGTGACGGACGAGCCGCAGTACCTCGACTACCCGAAGTACGCCCGGGTCACCAACCTGATCATGGACGTGGGGCGGACCGTCGCCAACCTCGACCAGCGGGTGGTGGTGGACAAGCCAAGGCCGCAGCCTGGGGCGCAGTGTGTGCAGTGAGTCGTGAGTCGTGAGTCGTGAGTCACGAGAGGCTGACTGGCCCCTCCTCTCTCACGACTCCCGGCTCTCGACTATCTGTAGCTCATCGCCGCGAGCCCCAGTTGCCGCCGCAGGAACGCCATCTGGCCGATGTGGTAGCTGTCGTGCTGCAGCAGGAAGGCCACCGCCCCCAGGACGCTGCGGTCCTGGACCGGAAACCGGAGTCCGGAATCCGCATCGAGCCTCGAGGAGGTCACCGCTGGCATCTGGTTGGCCAGGTGCGCGGACACCCGTTCCCACCCCGCCACCAGCTCCGCCAGCGGCGGCAGTTCACCGACCTCATCCAGGGTCTTGCCGTACTCGAGTTGCGCGGCGAGGGGATTCTCGATGGGGACGCCGAGGGTGGTGGCAAGGAAGTGGCGGGCATCGACCAGGTGGGCGGTCAGGAACGCCAGGTGGTTGGTGTCGGCGGTGGGCCGGTGCCGTGCCACCGCATCGTCCACCCCGTCGAGGCAGTTCCTGAGCAGCCGGGTGTTGAGCTTCAGGACGTCGGCAAGGGGGGCCAGGCGGGGATCCATGGCAGCCTCGAAATGGGGAGTGCAGAGAAGCTAGCGCCCGCCGGAGGCCCGCAGTAGCCTTTCTCACGGCCCACGACTCACGACTCACGACCGAGGTCCTCATGTTCCGCCAAGTCAACGATTTCCTGGCCGACTGGGATTACGAAAGCCGGGCCACGACGGCCATCCTGCGCAACCTGACGGACGCCGCCCTCCAACAGCGGGTAACGCCCCAGGGCCGGAGCGCCGGCAAGCTGGCGTGGCACATCGCTCAAAGCATCGCCGGCATGGGTCAGGAGACGGGCCTGCACACCACCGGCCCGGGCGAGGACGACCCGATTCCGGCCACGGCGGCGGAAATTGCCGCCCGCTACGGCGAAGCCGCCTGCTCCCTCGCCGGGGCGGTGAAGGCGCAGTGGACCGACGAGATGCTGACCGGCGAGATCCCGATGTACGGCGAGATGTGGCCGCGGGGGAAGGCGCTCTCGGCGATCATTCGCCACGAGGCCCATCATCGGGGCCAGCTGACGGTGCTGATGCGCCAGGCGGGCCTGACCGTGCCCGGAGCCTACGGCCCCTCGCGGGAGGAGTGGGCCGGGATGGGGCTTCCGCCGCAGGAGTGACGGCCCTGCGGCAGGAGGAGCTGCGGCTGGACCTGCTGCGGCGCATCGACGCCCTGTCCTCGCAGGCCCTCCGCTGGCGCGACGGGCTCCGACCCGACCAGGTGGCCTGGTCCCCGGGGCAGGGCGCGTGGAGCATCGGCCAGGTGTTCGAGCACCTGGTCCAGGCCAACGCCGCGTACCTCCCGCTGCTGGATGGCCTGGTCTCGGGCACCAGGGAGCGCGCCGGGGAGCAGGCGACCTGGAAGCCGACGATCATGGGGAACCTGCTGGTCCGGTCGCAGGTGTCGCCGCGGAAGCTCACGGCCCCGAAGCAGTGGCGCCCCGCCCCCGCCGCGAGGCCGGCCGTGATCGATGCATTTCTGAACACGATCGCCGGGACCCGACGCCTGATGGAAGGTGCCGCAGGAGTGCCGTGGGACCGGTTGCGGTTCGGCTCCCCCCTGCTCAGCCTGGTCCGCCTGAACCTTGGCGACGGGTTTACCGTGATCGCCGCACACGCCGAGCGGCACTTCCGGCAGGTGGAGCGGATCGGCAGGGCGAGCGGCTTTCCAGTATAGAAGCGGGAACGAGCAGAAGGAGCGGGAACTGGCAGGAGTGTCCCGCCCCCTCCCTCTCTCCCGCCGCTACCTCGCCAGCTCGCTCAGCCGCCGGGCGATCTCCTCGCGGGGGATCCACTTGCCCCGCACCATCACGCCGGCCCGCTTCGACCAGTTGCCGATGTCCTCGACCGGATTGGCGTCGAGCAGGACCAGATCGGCCCGGCGGCCGGCGGCCACGGTGCCGAACTCGTCCTCGGCATTGAAGAACCGCGCCACATTCCGGCTGCCGCTCTCGAGCGCCTGCCAAGGCGTGAACCCGGCCTTCACCATCGCCTGCAGTTCGCGCTCGAGCGAGAACCCGGGCACGTTCCACCACTGCGGGGCGTCCGACCCGAGCAGGAACGGCACGCCGGCCTGCCGGAGGGCGGTCATGATCCGCCGGCGGAGCAGGTTCATCTGCTCGCCCTGGGCGGGCGTGAATCCCAGCTGCTGCCGCGTGGTGGCGGTGGACTGGGCCCATTGCCCGACCGTCGCGGCGGGCCAGTAGCGCATTTCAGGCCACTGCCGCAGGTCGTCGGGCGAGTTCGGCCCCATCATCGACTCGAAGAGGGTCTGGGTCGGCACGATCCAGGTCCCGCTGGCCTTCGCCAGCTGGACCAGCTCCGCCAGCCGTGACTGCTCGACATGGGGCACCAGGTTGTAGCCGAAGAAGGCCGACTGCGCGGCCGGCACGGCCGAGGTCGCTGGCACCAGCGCCTCGATGAAGCCGTCCACGTGGTCGAGGGACGCCTGCCGCGCCGCCAGCGCCCGGCGGAGTCCGACGTCCAGGGGCACGTGGCCGACGAAGCGGATGCCGACCCGGGTGGCGGTGGCCGCCATCGCGTCGTACACCTCGGCCTTGATCCCCGGGTGGATCTTGAGGAGGTCGTACCCGGCCGCCTTCTGGTCGGTCACCGCCTTGATGGCGGCTTCCGCCGTGGGGACGCTGTTCCCGTTGAGCGACGGGCCGGTGGTATAGATCGTCGGGCTCAGCACTTCACCCCGCGCCGCCCGGTCCCGGTAGGCGAGGTGCCGCGGCGCCCCCAGCATGCCTCGCACCGTTGTCACGCCATTGAGCGCGAAGTAGGCCAGCACCTTCTCGATGTCGGCGTCAGTTGCGTTCCCCGGCGGGATGTGGGCGTGCATCTCGGCCAGGCCGGGCATCAGGAACTTGCCCTTCCCGTCGATGCGAGTGGCCCCGTCTGGCACCTTCACCTGGTCGGCTGGCCCGACCGCGGTGATCCGCTGTCCCACCACCACGACAGTCTGGTTCGCCAGCGTGCGCTCCCGGTCCATCGGGATGACGGTGACGTTGGTGAACGCCACCGCCTGTTGTGCCAGCAGCAGGAAGGGAATCAGCATCGTCGTGGTCCCGGCCTACTCTTCAATCGGAGTGCCGGGCTTCTGGACCCTCACGTCCACCCGGCCGCGGGCGCCGAACAGGCCGAGATAGGCCTTCCAGCGGCCCGGGCGGCCGGCCCGGCTCTTGAGGTCCAGGTTCCACTCGAGGCCGGAGTTGTAGACGGTGTCGCCGATGTTGTCGGTGATCACCAGCCGTCCCGAGCCATGGTGGACGAAGTTCCGGTGGATCACCGCCGCCACGGTGTCGGAAAAGTTGAACTCGGTCGTGAACTCGTCATAGACGTTGTCCATGTCGTTGGCGTAGTACCGGTAGTAGTCCGCCCGGACGGTGAGCGCCGGGTCGTTTTCCGGGCCGATGGCCTTGACGATCGTGTCCTGGCAGCCACTGAGCACGAGCGCGGTCGCCACGAGAATGAGTCGGGTGCGCATGGTGGTCTCCCTTATCGGCCTTCCCACTTGGGGAAGGCGTAGGACGCGAACAGGCGGAACTGGGTCCCTTTGCTGGTGACGTCCTGGAAGTCGTCATAGACGCTGTTACGTCCGTACCAGGTCGCGGTACCGCCGACACCGATGCGCCCGCTCAAGTAGTACCGCCCCTCGAGTGAAGAGATGGCCTGGGTAGTGTACCCGTTGAAGCCCGAGAGGGTTGGCTGCCACAGCGCGCGACCGTTGTAGCGCAGGAAGGCATTGCCCGGCCAGATCGCCCGCGCCTCGAGATAGCCGCCGAGTCCGAGGCCGTAGTCGTAGTCCCGACCTTCTTCCGTCTCGTAGTAGTCCGAACGGATCGCGGCAATGGGCATGAAATCGGCCAGCACCTCGAGCTCCATCCGGAACTTGTCCGGGCTCCCCCCGCCGAACCTGGACACCAGCCCGGCGTTGAAGCCCTGGCCACCGAACTCTATGCTGCGCCCGTTGATGTACTCGTATCGCATGAAGGCGACGAAGCGATGCTTGGGGTCGCTGGAATGGCCAAGACCCCAGCCCCCCAGGTTGCCCCGGATGTTCAGCTGGTTCAGGGCGCTGCCGCTTTCGTTGTCCGTGTTGTTGGAGGCGAGCTCGAGGTTGCCGCGGATGGCGGAGAAGGGCTTGCCGGTGGCGTCGCCCACCTGGTCGCCGTACCAGAGCCACAACTGCGCGGACGCGGCGCCAACCGGGTCCGCCCCGCCTTTCCCGCTGACCTGGACCCGACCGCCGAGGTCGAAGCTGGCCTGGACCTTCGACGGCCGCCAATCGGGAGGGTTGGCGCCGACGTCGTTCATCTTGCCGTCCACCAGCCGGTCGAAGCCCCGAACCGGGTTGATGGCGAAGGCCCCGATCTCACGCCAGGTCCGCCCGGCCCCCGACTTGGTGTTGTCCAGCAGGAGCGAGGACAGCTTGTTCAGGGTCTCGCCGATTGTGATGCCGCCCAGCCCGGTGTTGAACCAGTCGTTGGGCGATGGAGCCCAGACCTCGAACATCTCCTCCCACATCAGGCTGCCGCCCAAGGAGAACAGCGAGGAGGCCCAGAAGTTGTACCCGTTGGCGCGCCCCGCGTTGTAGTACAGGTTGCCGTGGTAGGGGTGGGAGAACTGGTTGTTCACGAACTTGTTGTTGTCCCAGACCCACGGGTTTTCCAGGTTCCGGAGCCACGACTTGGGCGAGATGTCGGCCCACTCGGCGTCGCGCACGAAGTGGTTGATCGAAAACGGGATCGCCTGGGCCGCCATCAACTCGCCGAACGCGGCCCAGAACTGCTTCGGCGGATTGCATTCGGGACACGGGAGTGCCTGCTGGGCAGACGCCGCCCCCGCTGGTGATCTCACCGGAGTCGCGGCCGGGACGAGCGCCGGGGAGATTGTCGGCCGAGGGACCGATCCGGAAGGCACCGCATCCTGTCCGACGGCCAGGATTGGCGTTGTTCCGACCAACAGGGCCGCCGCCAGCAGGGGGCGGATACGCATGGAGACCTCACGGCTAAAGTAATGCAGAAAGAAATCGCCGCGCTGCCCCGGAGGAAAGGGGCGGGGTGTGCCTCAGGTGCGGCGGCGGAGCCAGCGCGGCGGGCGGCGGCCAACCCTCAGGACCAGCGGCCAGGTGACCGGCCGTGATTCGGCCGGGTCACCCCATGCCGCCGCGAGCGCCGGACGGACCAGCGTCACCGGGTCCTCCCCCGTGGCTTCCCGATACCGCTGCGCCGCTGACCAGGTCGCCAGGTAGCCCGTGAGGTCCGCCAGGGTCCAGACAGCCGAGACCGCAAAGGGAGGCGGATCGATCTCCCGGAACGGGAACGGGACGGACCGGTAGCGATCCTCGACCATCCGGCGCTCGGGCGGCCACCACGGCCCCAGCACCTCCGCGTAGAGGCGCTCGACCACCGCGTCCACCTCAGGGGTGACCTTCAGACGCTCGTAGGAGATGGCCGCCACCACTCCATTCGGGGCCAGCGCCTCGCGCACTTCCCGCCAGAACGCGGGGAGGTCGAACCAGTGCAGCGCCTGCGCGATCGTCACCAGGTCCACCGACGAGGGCAACAGGCCGCTTTCCCCCGCCACCGCGACGCGATACAGCACCCGCGGATGCGGCTGGGCGTGGGCCAGCTGGTCGGGGCTGGCATCGGTGGCGACGACTTCGTCGAACCACCGGGCCAGCGCCACCGCCGCCTGGCCCGATCCGGTGCCCACGTCCCAGGCGCGACGGTGCGCCGCCGCCAGCCCGGCCAGCCACTCGAACAGCGCATCCGGGTACCGGGGGCGGAAGCGGGCGTAGTCAGCCGCCCGGCTGGAGAAGTGATCCGGGAAGTCCGCGGGCGTCACCGGGCCGTTCGCCGGAGCACGCGCCCGGGCCGGTTGGTCGTGAACACCCCGGCGTCCACGACCGGCACCCCGTTCACGATCACGTACGGGATGCCATCGGGGTACTGGTGCGGCGCCGTGAAGGTCGCCCGGTCCTTGACGGTCGCCGGGTCGAAGATGGTCACGTCGGCGACCAGCCCCTCGGCGATCTTCCCCCGGTCCGTGAGGCCAAGTCTCGAGGCCGGCAGGGAGGTCATCTTCCGCACCGCATCCGGGAGGGTGAGCACCCCGCGCTCGCGCACGTAGACGCCGAGCACCCGTGGGAAGGTGCCGTAGCCGCGGGGGTGCGGCACGCCTTCGCCCGGCCGGTTCAGCGACCCATCCGACGCGATCATCGTCATCGGGTGCTTCATGATCCGCTCCACGTCGCCTTCATCCATGACGTGGTAGACCATGCTGGCGCTGCCGTTGAGTTCGCCCTCGATGACCAGGTCCACCGCGCCCCTGGACGTCGTGGGGACACCGCGCTCCACCGCCCAGTCGTAGAGCGTCCGCCCCTCGAGGTCCTTCTTCCACCGCACGCTGGCGAACTGGACCCGTCGCAGGTCGCCACCGCCCCGGTCGTTCTCGAGGATGAAGACGATCCCCTTGGCGATCGAATCGCGGAGCGCGGGGTCCTTGACCCGTCGGGCGAACGCGCTGTCACCGCCCTCGCGAGCCCAGGCCGGGATCAGCACCGAGAAGCTGGTCGAGCTGGCGGTGTAGGGATACTGGTCCGCCATCACGTCGGTCCCCGCGGCCCGTGCGGAGTCGAGCATCGCCATCGTCTGCCGGCTGGCACCCCACATCGCCTTCCCCACGGCCTTATGGTGCGTGAGCACCACCGGGATCTTCGCCTGACGCCCGATCTCCATCGCCTCGGCCACCCCGCGCAACAGGCCCAACCCTTCCTCGCGCAGATGCGAGGTGTAGATCCCGCCCTCCGCTGCCGCGACCCGCGACAGGGCCACTACCTCGTCGAGCTTCGCGAAGGTGCCCGGCAGGTAGAAGAGCCCGGTGGAGAGTCCGAAGGCCCCTTCCTGCATGGCGTCGCGAACCATCCCCTCCATCCGGGCCAGCTCCGCCGCCGTGGGGGGCCGGTCCGCGAGCCCCATCACCGCCCGGCGGATGGTGTTGTGCCCGGTCAGGTAGGCGACATTGGGGCCGAGCGGGAGGGCTTCCACCCGTTTGAGGTAGGCGTCGAACGGGGAAGGTCCGCCACCATCCGGACCCCCGACCACCAGGGTCAGGCCCTGCCGCACGGCGCTCTCGGCGTCGGGCATCCGGAGGATCCCCTCGATGTGGGCGTGCAGGTCAATGAACCCGGGGGCCACCACATGTCCGGTGGCGTCGATCACCCGTCGCCCGCTCTCAGCCGGGAGGCCTTGGCGGGCCACCCTGACGATCCTGCCGTTGGCAATGCCGACATCGGCCCGGAAACCCGGGGCACCCGTGCCGTCGAGAACGGTCCCGCCGCGGATCACGATGTCGTAGGGTTGCTGGGCGGCCACCGGCCCCACGATCAGTGCCAGCAGGGCGCCGAAGAGGCGCGAGGGACGAGTCATGGTGTCACCGGGCGATCAGGTGAAGAACAGACGCAGCGCCAGCAGGACGCCGGCCCCAAGAAAGAGGGGGCGGATCAGCACGGAACCGAAGCGGGCGCCCAGCCGGGAGCCCACGAGGGCACCGGCAAGGCTCCCTGCCGTCACAGGCAAGGCGAGGGACCAATCGAGGGCGCCTCGATGAAGGTACACCACCGCTGCGAGGCCACACCATCCGGTAGCCACCGCGTAGTAGTGCCCAAGGGCCGTGGGCAGCGTCCATCCGCGGACCCGTTGCAGCAGGACCGTGGTGAAGATGGCGTTGCCGCTGCCCAGGACTCCCTCGTAGATGCCCAGCGGCAGGCCCGCTGCCGGAACTGTCCAGTCGGGCAACGGGGCACTCGCGGAGGCCCGCCGCCGGAGGGACCACCCCAGCACGCCGAGGATCAGCAGGGCCGCTCCCTTCCGCAGCCAACGCTCATCGAGGGTGGTCGCCAGGAGGGCGCCGGCGGCAGCGCCGATCAGGCCGCTTGCCCCAAGGCGCCCGAGGAGGCGCCAGTCCACCGCACTCCGCCGGAGGTAGCTGCGCGCGGCAGCCATGGTCCAGACCGTGGCAGCGACCTTGTCGGCCGCAACGGCGGCCGGAAACGGGGCCCCGAGAGCGACCCAGGCGGGGGTGGTGAGGAGTGAGGTGCTGCCGCCGCTCAACGTGCCCAGCAATGCGGCCCCGAAGGCAATGGCCGCAACCAGCCTGCCATCCGGCATTACGCGACGGCCAGGGCGGCGCCACGCGCGAGGTAGCGCGCGTAGTTCTCCGCGTCGATGTTGGCCCCGCAGACGATCACTCCGACCCGCTGCCCGGCCAGGCGATCGCGGAGCGGGCCCAGGATGGCCGCGGTCGTCGCGGCGCCCGCCGGTTCGACCGCGAGCTTGGCGCCCCGGAACAGCTGGTAGAGCGCCTCGCACAGCATGTCGTCGTCAACCACCACCAGGTCGTCGAGGTGTTGTCGGCAGAGCGCGTAGCTGTAGGGGAGCGAATACGGTGGGGCGAGACTGTCCGCGATGGTGGTGATGGGGCCGGCCTGCTGCGGTGACCCTGCCGCGAAGCTGCGCGTCATGCTGTCGGCCCCGACCGGCTCCACTCCGAACACCGTCGTGCCCGGGGCGCCCAGTTTCACCGCCGCGGCCACCCCGGCCGCGAGCCCGCCGCCACCCACCGGAACCACGACCGCGTCGAGCCGGCCGGCCTGCCGCAGGAACTCGAGGCCGAGCGTCGCGGTTCCAAGCGTCGTCAGGGGACCCTCGAAGGGGTGCACGAACGTCCGGCCTTCGTCCGTCTGAATCCGCTCGGCCGCGGCAAACGCCTCGCGAACGTCCGACACCAGGACCACCTCCCCGCCCCACGCCCGGCACAACGCCACCCGCGCGGGGTTCGCGGTCTTCGGCATCACGACTTTCGCGGTGGAGCCGAGCCGGGCGGCCGCAAACGAGACCGCCGCGGCGTGGTTCCCCGCGCTGACCGCCGTGACCCCGCGCCGCAGGGCGTCGGGCGGCAGGGAGCGCATCACGGTGAGGGCCCCACGTGGCTTGAAGCTGCCGGTGTGCTGAAACAGCTCCAGCTTCAGGACCAGTGACGCCGAGGTCCGACGCGACAGGAAGGGGTCCTCCCACTCACAGACCGGTGTCTCTCGAACCAGGCCACGGATCGAGGCAGCGGTCCGCTCGATATCTGGCAGCGTGGGCTGGGGCTGGTCGGACACGATCCACCGCCGCGTGCAGGGAACAGGGCCAGAGTCGTCCTCTGGGTACACCGGGGTTATTCTAGGGCCCACCCGCCCCGGGTGAAAGCCGGACACCGTGCTGCCACGAATCCGGCCCCGCCGTATTCCGGAGGTTCCATGCCCGCCCGCTGGCTTCTGACGTTCTCCATCGCCGCCATGTTCGTCCTCCAGGGTTGCAGCAGGACCCCGCCGCCGTCGGTTGATCCTTCGGCCCCGGCGATGGTGGAAGTGGAAAACCAGTCATTCTATGACATGAACGTCTACGTCATTCGCGGGGGGATGCGGGCCCGCCTGGGCACGGTGTCCGGGAACACGAAGGCGGTGTTTGAGATTCCGCGCACCCTGGTAAGCCAGGGTTCCCAGCTCCGGTTCCAGGCCGACCCGATCGGCGGCGGCCGGGCCCCCTACAGCGAGGAGATCACCGTCGATCCCGGCGACACGGTGGTCCTCCGGATTCCGCCCAGCTGACCGGCGTCAGCCGACCTCGACCGTACTTTCGAGTTCGCGCGCTGCCGGGGCGAGCAGCACCCGCACCGCCTCCTGCCGGTAGGCGAAGATCCGGCGGAGCTGTCGCCGCACCAACGGGAGGGCAGGGTCGCTGAGGGGCGCCAGGGGAAGACGGTAGCGCACCTCGTCGGTGATCAGCGTCCCGCCCGAGGGGTGGTCGGTGAAGGTGTGGCGGTGAATCCAGACAGCGTAGGGTCCCTTCAGCTGCTCGTCCACAAAGTGGTGTGGCGGCTCCCACTCGGAAATCAGGGTCCGCCACCGCATTGGAATTCCACGCAACCCGATCGTGTAGTCGATCAGGGCGCCTGGGCGCATGGTGATCGGCAACGGCGTCCGGATCCGGAAGGCGAGCTCAGGCGGCGTAATCCGCCCCAGGTTTCCGGCCTCGGCAAAGAAGGGAAACACCTCCTCGCGCGGCCGCGGAACCACCAGACGGGTGCGGATGAAGTGATCGCGGGGCATGGCGGATAGTACCCCGGTGCCGGGGGGACGTTCCGCCACCTTGGGCGGTTGGGCGGTTGGGCCCTTGGGCGGCTCGAGTGTCCCTGTCCCCCTACGACGTCTCACGCCCCACCGCGGCCGCGTACGGCCGCCAGCCCGCCACCAGCAGCGCCACCGCCGGGAGCAGCGCCAGCCCCGCGACCAGGGCGAGCGAGTACCTGAGCGCCGCATCGTTGCCGAACACGTAGTCGGTGGTCAGCGCCACGGCGCTGGGGCCGAACGCCAGACCCACCAGGTTCATCACGAAGAGGTACACCGCCGCCGCCTGGGCGCGCATCCGGTCGGGCACCATCTCCTGCACGGCCGCGGCACCGACGCCGAACGGGGCGGAGGCGAAGAAGCTCAATGGGAACATCCAGAGGGCGGCCCCGGTCGCCGTCGGCACCAACGGGGCGGCCAGATCGCAGACCAGCAGTCCAACGGCCGCGCCGGCCACGACCCGCAGCTTGGCGTCGGCGTAGCCGCGGGTCTGCAGCCAGTCCGCCATCCGTCCCGCCAGCGCGACCCCGGCGATGCCGAAGGTGAGATTGGCGATCCCGAGCAGGTAGCCTGCCTCCGAGGCGGTCCACCCGTGGGTCCGCACGAAGAAGGTCGGCAGCCAGCCGCCATAGCCGTAGTTGACCAGGGCGATCAGCGCGAGCCCGAGATGATGGAACAGCACCACCCGGGCGTTGCGGCGGAAGTAGGCGAGAACGTCCCGCACCGGGATGGGGGTCGAGCCGCCCCGGCGCGGGGGCTCCCGGATGGTGAGCGTCAGCAGGGCGATCGCCAGCCCCGGCAGGCCGACCACGAAGAAGACCACCTGCCACGGCCGGACCGCTCCCACCAGCGGCAGCCGCCAGAGCTCTTCGCCTTCGGCCAGCCCCACGACCGCACCCCCGATCAGCTGGGCCAGGGCAACGCCGATGTAGATCCCCATCGAGTAGACACCGATCGCAGTGCCAAGCCGCTCTTTCGGCACCGAATCGGCGATCAGGGAGTGCGCCGGCGGGTTGAGCGTCGCCTCACCCACGCCCACCCCGATCCGCGACAGGAAGAGCTGCCAGTAGGTTCGCGCCAGGCCCCCGAACCCGGTCATCACGCTCCAGAGGGCCACTCCCACGGCGATGATCCCCTTCCGGCTCCGCTGGTCGGCCAGCCGGGCGATGGGGAATCCCAGGATCGAGTAGAACAGCGCGAACGACAGGCCGAGCAGCAGGCTCATCTGGGTGTCGCTGATGCCCAGGTCCCGGCGGATCGGACCGACCAGCAGGGTCAGGATCTGCCGGTCCACGAACGACGACACGTTCGCCAGCGTCAGGATGGCGATCGCGTACCAGGCGGTGGCGGGAATCCGGGGACGAACCGGCGGAGGGGCGGAGAGGCTCACGAGGGGCGCACCGCCATCCCGGGCCGGGCCGGCGTCCGCTCGCCCTCGCGAAGCACCACCGCCCCGTTCACCACCACCAGTGCGATCCCGCTCGGGTACTGGAACGGCTCCGCGTAGGTGGCGCGGTCCGCGACGGTGCCGGGGTCGAACGCGACCAGATCGGCCCAGAGACCGGGAGCGAGCCGTCCCCGGTCCCGGATCTGGAGTCGCTCCGCCGGTCGGCCCGTCATCTTGTGAATGGCCTCGCCGAGCGTCAGGGCCTTTCGCTCCCGGACATAGCGGCCGAGCACCCTGGGGAAGGTGCCCAGGCTCCTGGGATGGGGGTGTCCGCGCCGGGCCGGGCCGTCCACGGCGACCGCCGAGCCGTCGCTGCAGACCATCGACAGGGGGTGGCGCAGGCCGGCCTCGATGTTTTCCTCGCTCATCGCGAAGCCCACCATCCCGACCTGGCCATCGTTCCGGCGAAGGAGATCCACCGTCACCCGGTAGGGGTCGCCCCCGAGCGCTGCCGCCAGCGCTCCAATTCGCTGTCCGGGGACCTGCTGGTCGTCCGCCGAGCGCACTCCCGAGATGAGCACGTTGTCCCAGCCACCGATCAACTCCACCTTCGCCAGCGTCTCGGCGCGAATCCGGTCGGCCGTGGCGGGAGCATCGATCCGGGCCAGGAACGCCCCGGTGCCACCGTCCCGGCTCCACAGCGGGAAGAGGTTGGAGAGTCCGGTCTGGTAAGCCTCGTAGGGGTAGATGTCGAAGGCCGCGTCCACTCCCCGCTGCTTCGCTTGCTCCAGCGTCCGGAGGGCGTCAGCCATGCGGGACCAGTTCCGAGGGCCCTGGGCCTTGAGGTGGGCAACCTGCAGCGGGCAACCGGCGGTCTCTGCCACGCTGAGGGCCTCCGCGATGGAGTCCATCAGGCGGTCGTCTTCGTTCCGCATGTGGGTGCTGTAGGGAAGCCGGCGCCGACGGAGCGGCCCGGCCAGCGCCACCAGCTCATCGCGCGAGGCGAATCCCCCCGGAGTGTACTCGAGCCCGCTCGACCCGCCGCACGCCCCGATGGCGAGCGAGGACTCCACCAGGCTCACCATCCGACGCAGTTCGTCGGGCGTGGCGGGGCGGTCGTCGTTCCCGATGACCTGGCCTCGGACCGCCCCGAAGCCGATCATCGTGGCTACGTTGACGGCCGGCCTGAGCACCCCGACCTGACGAAGCCAGGCGGCCACATCGCGGGAGCCGCCGTCCTGGCCCGCGACGATGGTGGTGATCCCCTGCCGGATCACCGACTCGGCACGCCAGTCCTCCTCGAGGGAGCCGTCGCCGTGCGAGTGGATGTCGACGAAGCCCGGGGCCAGCACCAGGCCCCGGAGGTCGATCTCCTCAGCCCCCCGCCCGGCCCGCCGTCCGACCGTGGCGATCCGCCCATCCTCGATCGATACATCGCCCGTCACCGGCTCCGCCCCGGTGCCGTCGTAGATGGTCGCGTTCCTGAGCACCAGTGCGGCGTCCCGCCGAGCTGGATGGACGCCGGGGGTACCGGCCCAGGCCAGCGCGGCGCCGGAGGAAGCGAGAAAGTCGCGGCGCGAGATCATCCCGAACAGTCGCGTCCCGGACCCGTCTGGCACAAGCTGCCGCGCCGGGTCACTTTTCGGCCTCATGAGACGCTCCCTGACCACGCTCCTGGCCGGGCTCGGGATGGCCTGCAGCGAGGCCGCCCCGCCCCCGACCCCGGTGACCCCACCGCCCGCTCCAGCCGGGCAGCCCGCCTCCCAGCTCGGGGCGTTCATCGGCCAGAACGTCATGTGGGGCGACCGGCACAGCCGCGGCGACGCGGCGGCGATCGCGGCCATGTACACCGAAGACGCGGTCCTGATGACGCTCGAGGGGGACGTGGTCGGACGGGAGGCGATCCGGCAACACTTCGAGCGGCTCTTCGCGACCCGGACCGATTCCATCTTCGCGACGAACACCGAAACCGAAACCGTCGACGTGGCCGGGGACCGCGCCTACGAGGCCGGCACCATCACGTTCACGGTCGGCCCCCGCGGGCCCGGGCCGGGGACGCCCCGGAAGGTCCGTTACATGACGTGGTGGCAGAGGATGCCGGATGGCCAGTGGCTGATCCGCCGGAGCCTCCGATGACCATCCACCTGTCCCAACCCTCCCCGTTCCTCGAGTTCACCCGGCGGCAGTGGATGCACCGCCGGGATTCGACGCCGCTCACCCTGACCGGCGCCGACGTCGAGCGGCTCCGCGGCGTCAACGAGCCGATCGACCTCGCCGAAGTGGAGGAGATCTACCTGCCGCTGTCGCGGCTGCTGAGCCTTCATGTCGCGGCGGTACAGGAGCTCCACGGGGCGACCGGCACCTTCCTTCGACGCCGGACTCCCAAGGTGCCCTACATCATCGGCGTTGCCGGCAGCGTGGCGGTCGGCAAGAGCACGTTCGCCCGTCTCCTCCAGGCCCTGCTGGCCCGCTGGCCCGGTCATCCCCGGGTGGACCTGGTCACCACCGACGGGTTCCTCTACCCGAACCGGGTGCTCGAGCGGGTCGGCCTGATGGAACGGAAGGGCTTTCCCGAGAGCTATGATCTCAAGCGGCTGGTCGGTTTCCTCGCGGACGTGAAGTCGGGGAAGGCCGCCGTGCGGGCACCGGTCTACTCGCACCTCACCTACGACATCGTCCCGGGACGCGCCCAGGTGGTCCGCCGGCCCGATATCCTGATCCTCGAGGGGCTCACCGTCCTGCACACCGGCACCGCGCGCGCCGGCCTCGGTCCCCAGGTCTTCGTCTCCGACTTCTTCGACTTCTCCATCTACATCGACGCCGATGAGCGGCTGATCCGCCGCTGGTTCACCGAGCGGTTCCTCACCTTCCGGAAGACCGCCTTCCGCGATCCCAGGTCGTTTTTCCGGCAGTTCGCCGAGCTGACGGTGCCGCAGGCGAGGCGGGTCGCGGACGGCGTCTGGCGAACCATCAACGGCCGCAACCTCCGCGAGAACATCCTCCCCACGAGAACCCGGGCCAACCTGATCCTGGTGAAGGGGCCGGCCCACCGGGTCCAGCGGGTCCTGCTCCGCCGTCTGTGATCCTGACGGTCTTCCTGCTGGTCAGGGGAAGAGAGCGGAGAGCGGGGACGGAACCGCGTGTTCCGCTTTCCGCTCTCTGTCGCTAGATGTCCGCCGTCGCCCTGAACCTCGGCGCCCGCCTCGCCTTCGTCTCCTGCTCGAAGTTGAAGGCGATCCGGAGCAGTTGCCCCTCGCTCCAGGCCCGCCCGAAGAACGACACCCCCACCGGGAGCCCGCGCACCATCCCGGCCGGCACGGTGATGTGGGGATAGCCCGAGACGGCGGCCATCGTCGAGCTCCCCCCGCCGACGCTGTCGCCGTTGACCAGGTCGGTGACCCAGGCCGGAGCGCCGGTCGGCGCGAACAGGGCATCCAGTCGATGCTGCTTCATCAGGGCGTCGATGCCCTCCACCCGCGAGAGCCGGCGGCAGGTCGCCAGCGCCTGCCGGTACTTCGGGTCGGTCAGCGGGCCCTTTGCCGCCGACATGTGCATGATCTCCTGCCCGAAGTAGGGGAGCTCCCGGTCCCGGTGCTGCTCGTTGAAGGCGATCACGTCCTCGATGGTGCGAACCGGCGCGTTGGCACCGACCCAGGAGAAGTAGGCCGCGAGTCCGGCGCGGTATTCGTACAGCAACACCTCATACTCGGGAGTGCCGACGTCATGCGTGGACTTGGCGAAGTTGGCCGGATCCACGACTTCCGCCCCGAGGCCCTTGAGCGCCGCGATCGCTTCGTCGGCCACGGCGTCCGCGTGGGGGCTGTAACCCATCAGGCGCTCCCGGACGACGCCGATCCGCACGCCTCGGAGGCTCTCTCTCCGCAGAAAGGCGGTATAGTCGGCCGGGGCCTGCCGCGAGAGCTGGCCGACCATGCCCCGGTCCTCGCTGTCGTAGCCCCCGATGGCGGACAGCAGCACCGCCGCGTCGGTCACCGTCCGGGTCATCGGCCCCGCGGTGTCCTGGGTGTGCGAGATCGGGACGATGCCCGTCCGACTGACCAGGCCGACCGTCGGCTTGAGGCCGACCAGACCGCAGGAGTTCGCCGGAGAGACGATCGAGCCGTCCGTCTCGGTGCCGATTCCGATGGCGCCCAGGTTGGCGGAGATTGATCCCCCCGTCCCGGAGCTCGAGCCGGAGGTGTTGCGGTCGAGGGCATACGGGTTGCGGCAGAGGCCGCCCCGGCCGCTCCACCCGCTGACCGAGTGGGTCGACCGGAAGTTGGCCCACTCGCTGAGGTTGGTCTTGCCCAGGATCACCGCGCCGGCGTCCCGAAGCCGCCGCACCAGGAAGGCGTCGGTGGCCGGGCGCCCACCTACGAGCGCCAGCGAACCGGCGGTCGTCTCCATCCGGTCGGCGGTGGCGATGTTGTCCTTGATGAGCACCGGCACGCCATGCAGCGGCCCGCGCACCTTGCCGCCCCGCCGTTCCGCATCGAGCTGGTCGGCGATCGCGACCGCGTCAGGATTGGTCTCGATCACGCAGTTGACCCGCGGCCCGGTGCGGTCGATGGCCTCGATCCGCGCGAGGTACTTCTCGGCGATCGACCGCGCCGTGTCCTGACCCGTCGCCATCCGGTGCTGCAGGTCGATGACGGAGACCTCCTCGAGGTCGAACTCGGTGGTTCCGGCAGCCTGGGCGCGGGCGGCCAGGGGACGGAGGCCGACCGCCAGAGCGCCGGCGGCAGCGCCAGCGAGAAGGAAGTCGCGCCGGTCGATGGGCGAATCGGTCATGAGCGAGCCAGGGGTGCGGAAGTGAAGCGGGTGGGCCGGGTCGGCCAACTCCGCAACGATACACCCGGTACCGGATAGATTCGAGGGGTGAAGCCTGCGACTGAGACGCGAGCGGCCAATCCCCTCCTTGACATCGCCACGCGGCTGGTGGTGGCTCACCGTGGCGCCTCCGCCGACGCGCCGGAGAACACCCTCGAGGCCTTCCGGCTCGCCGTTGAGCAGGGCTGCGGTGCGTTCGAACTGGACGTCCGCCTGACCCGTGACGGGGAGGCGGTCGTGATGCACGACCCCACCCTCCTCCGGACCTGTGCCCTTCCGGAAGCGGTAGCGGCTATGACCTTGGCGGAAATCCGGGCGGCCGACGCCGGGGCGGGCTACAGGGCCCCCGACGGGTCGCGGCCATGGCAGGGGCGCGGTGTCGTGGCCCCCACGCTCCGGGAGGTCCTGCGCGCCTTTCCGGCGATGCCGATCCTGATCGAGCTGAAAGTGGCCGAAGTGCAGCAGGTGGTGGCGCGCGTCCTGGCCGAGGAAGGTGCCCTCGGTCGATGCGTGGTCGCCTCATTCCGCCATCACGCCCTGGAGGCCCTGCGGACCGGCCCCGTCCTCCTGGGCGCCGACCGCCGTGACGTGGCGGCCCTCGTCGCCCGGACCCGGCTGCACCTGCCCGTGCCCGAGCCCCGCTGCCTCCTCTACGCCGTCCCCTGGCGCTGGAAGGACCGGGTCGAGGTCCCGCGCCAGCGGTTCATCGATGCGGCCCGACGGTACCGGCGCCCCGTCCACGTCTGGACGGTGGATGACCCGGTGGTGGCGCGGGAGCTGTGGCGGCGGGGAGCCAGCGGGATCATCACCAACCGCCCGGGACTGATGACAGCAGTGAAGAGTGAAGCGTAAAAAGTGAAAAGTGAGAGGGAGCGGTCACCCCTCTCACGACTTACGACTTACGACTCACGACTCACGAATGCTTACAGGCACGCCACAATGAGCGGACTCGCCCCCTTGCGCAGCTGGTAGAGGCCCAGGGTCTCGCCCGTGTCGGTGAGAATCACGGTGAGGGTCATCCGGTCGCCCCGCACGGTGCCCAGGTAGCGCGCCGGGCGGCCAGCCCTGGTGGTGTCCACCCCGATGGGCCCCCCCTGCCCCGGCCAATGCACCCCGGTCACATCGAAGTTGCCGTTGCGCACTTCGATCGGCTGGTCGATCCGGCCCATGGCGCAGTCGTACAGCACCGTGCCGCCCGAAACCGTGATCTCGATGGCGATGTGGGATCCACCCCAGGTGGAGATGCTGAGCGAGAAGGAGGTGATCTCTCCGCACCCCGCCAGCAGCAGCCCGAGGGCGGCGAGCCTAACGGCGCGGGGGCGCCGCAGCCTGGGCGTTCTCATCGATCCACAACCGCACCCCGTCCTGGATCAGGCTGACCTTGCCGTCGGGTGGGAGCGCCACCAGCAGCTCGCGTCCGGTCTCGGTCAGGACCGGATACTGCCGGCCCACCCGGACCAGGAACGGTGCCAGGATGGACTCGGGAATCGGGAAGCCGTTGACGATGATGGTCGCCAGGACGAACCGGACCACCCCGGGCCCGCTGGGCCCGATGATCACTTCGGCACGCAGCGTCGTCGAGGTGTCCATCAGGAGCATCATCGGCCCGAACAGCTCCCGGGTCTCGGGTGGCAGGTCCATGATCCGGCCATCGACCACGATCCGGGTGCTGTCCACCGCCACCCGGATGCCGGTGCCTTCCGGGATCGGGAGCGCCCCCAGTCGAGCGGCCATGTAGCTGACCCAGTCGCCCCCGGAGACGGTGTGCTCTCGCAGCTTCCGGTCGATGAAGACGGAATCGACCTTCCCCGCCACCCGGGGAATGGCGCCCATCGAGATCGGGTTCCAGTGGAGCGACGGATCGACCGGCGTGCCGAGGGTGGCCGGGATCTGAGCCAGGGCCGGCCCGGCCAGGCCCGCCAGAAGCAGAAACAGCACCTTCACCATGCCGCGCAAACTGCGCCCGGTCGGTCCTGCCGGCAAGCGGCTAGATTCACAGCCCGTGATTACCATTGCTCCCCGCACCCTCTTCGTAGACCTCGAGTATCTGGGTTCGCCCGGCCACATCGGGACCTGTCTCCTGGAAACGCCGGACGGCCTGGCGATCGTCGATCCGGGGCCGGCGGTCACCGTGCCGCGCCTGCAACGGGCGCTGCATGACCTGGGAGCCACCCTGCAGGACGTCCGGATCGTCCTGGTCACGCACATCCATCTCGACCACGCCGGCGCCGTCGGCCTCCTGGCGTCTCAGCTTCCGTCGCTCCGGGTGTTCGTCCACGAAATCGGCGCCCCGCATCTCGTCGACCCCGCCCGGCTGCTGCGAAGCGCCACGATGATCTACGGTGAGGCGCATATGGCGCGCCTCTGGGGGGAGATGCGCCCGGTGCCGGCTGACCGGATCATTCCCGTCGGCGACACGGCCCGGTGCGACTTCGGGGGACGCGTCGTCCGGGCGGCAGCCACGCCCGGCCACGCTCGCCATCACCTGGCCTGGTTCGACGAGCAGTCAGGCATCGCGTTCACCGGAGACGTCGTGGGCGAGCAGTTCCCGGGCGCGCCCGGCCGCGCGATCCCGGTCACTCCGCCGCCCGACATCGACGTGCCGCTGATGGTGGCGAGCGGCCGGCGCATCCTCGAGTGGCACCCGGCCCGGCTGCTGCCCACGCATTTCGACCTGGTCCAGGACCCGGCGGGCTTCGTGGCCGAGCACGAGATCAGGCTGGTACACTGGAGCGACCTGGTGCGACGGTCGCTGCCGGGAACCCGGAGCGACGCCGCGCTTGCGGAGGAACATGCCGCCATGGTGCGCACCGAGCTCGAAGCGCTCCTCCCCGAGGCGGCGCACCGGTACCTCAGCGACGACATGCTCCGCAGCAACTGGGACGGCCTCGCCCGGTACTGGCGACGGACCGCCACCGGACCTCGCTGACCCAGGGAGAACCCCGATGCGCCCCTTGCCGCTCTGCGCCCTGCTGCTCGCCGCGACCGCGCCGGCGAGCGCCCAGTTTCCGATCCGGCCACCCGGGCACTTCCAGAAGCTTGCCCACACCTACAGCATCGTGGCCTGGGATTCGGTAACGGGCGACCTCGGCGTGGCGGTGCAGTCGAAGTTCCCCAACGTGGGTGGGATCGTCCCATGGGCCCGGGCGGGTGTGGGCGCGGTCGCGACGCAGAGCCTGGCCAACACCGCCTACGGCGAGCGAGGGCTCGACCTGATCGCCGAGGGCGCGTCGGCGGAGGAGGCACTCCGCATCGTCATGCGCACCGACTCGATGCTCGGCGACCGGCAGGTTGGCATCGTGGACGCCCGCGGCAACGCTGCCAGCCTGACCGGCGGGCGCACCTTCGACTGGGCCGGCGGCCGGGTGGGAACCCACAAGGGCAGCCGCAGCGGCGGCAAGGGCGAGGTGATCGTCGGCCGGACCTACGCCGCCCAGGCCAACATCATGGTCTCCGACAAAACGGTCGAGAACATGGCGTCGACCTTCGAGCGGGCCACCGGCTCGCTCGCCGACCGGCTGCTGGCGGCGCTCCGGGCGGGGCAGGCCGGCGGCGGAGACAAGCGCGGCATGCAGTCGGCGGCCCTCCTCGTGGTCCGGAAGAACGCCGGCTATCTCGGCGCCAACGACCGCTTCATCGACATTCGCGTCTACGACAGCCCTGACCCGATTGCCGAGCTCGACCGGTTGTATCGCCTGCACCAGCTGCATTTCCTGCCGAGTCGCGATGCCGACCTCGTGCCGATCACGGCGGCGCTCGTCGGCAGGCTCGAGCCGATCCTGCTGCGGGAGCCGGCCGGCCAGAAGGACAAGTGGCTGGCCGCTCCGCAGGGGAGCGCCACCCGGGTGTTCCTCGAAGCGCTCCGAGATTTCATGTACTGGGAGAATTACGACGTGCGGGTCCGGATGGACGGCCGGATCGACCGGGTGGTGCTGGACGACATTCTCGCCAGGCACGCCCGGGAGCGGACTCCCTAGCGCGCGCCCGGCTGCGCCTCGGCCCACGCCGACCGCAGCATCTGCGTTGCCGAGTAGAGGACGACGACCACCACCAGCCAGCGCACGGTAGCGAGCGGCAGCGCCTTCACGATGAAGGCCGCGATCAGCACGGCCGGGAAGCCCCCAAGGGCCAGACCCAGGGCAGGCCGGGGGGCATAGCTCCCGGCGCGCAGGAACTTGAGCCCCGAGATCGGCATCAGGAAGGCGCAGGCGCCCATCATGATCGGGAAGGCGGTCTTGGAGTTCATCCCCAGCAGGCTGATCATGATCATGCAGGGGCCGTAGTATCCCACCCCGATCGTCATCATCGCCCCGAGCACGAAGCTGCCGGCCAGGCCGACGGCCAGCTTGATTCCCGTGAGTCCCAGCGCCTCCCCTCCTCCGGGGGCGATCCCGAGGTTGGTGAGGACGAAGAGCCCCGCGGCCGCCAGCAGGGCGACACCCATCCCGATCTGGATGTTGCGGCGGGGCCAGCCCGCCACCGTGCCGGCCCCGAGCCAGGCCCCGGCGACCGCCGCGGCGATCAGGCCGATCAGGGTGACCGGCGCCACGGTCACCAGGGTGATGAAGATGAAGGCCTGGGTCACCGTGGGCGGGGTGTGCCCGATGGTCAGCGTCCCCGGGATCCGTTCGTCCGGGACGATCCCCTTGAGCTTGAAAATCGATGTCGTCGGCGCGTACGACCCGATCCCCAGGGTGTCGAAGAAGTTGGTGACGAAGCCGACGAACAGTTCCAGCAGAGACGGCCGGCCGGGTGACCCGCCGCGGAGGCTCCGGATCCAGACCCCGAGGAAGGTGGTGACGGTCAGCGCCAAGGCGACGAGCAGCAGGGTCTTCTCGGTCATCCGGTCGTTCTCCTCGCCGTGGCGGCGATCGTGGTAAGGACGAAGGCGTAGTCCAGCGCCAGCTCGCGCAGCTTGTCGTAGCGTCCCGAGGCGCCCCCGTGGCCGGCACCCATGTTGGTGACCAGCAGGAGGGGGTTCCGGTCGGTCTTGAGGGTCCGGAGCCGGGCCACATACTTGGCCGGCTCCCAGTACATCACCTGGCTGTCGTTGAAGGCGGTCCGGACCAGCATCGGAGGGTACGATCCGGCCTTCAGGTTCAGGTACGGGTCGTAGGCGCGCATCCAGCGGTACTGCTCCGGAACACCCGGGTTTCCCCATTCCTCGTATTCACCGACGGTCAGGGGCAGGCTCGCGTCCGACATCGTGTTGATGACGTCCACGAAGGGCACCAGCGAAATCACCGCGCCGAAGAGGTCCGGACGACGGTTGACCACCGCACCCATCAGCAGCCCGCCGGCGCTGCCTCCCTCGATGACCAGCCCGTCGGCCGAGGTCCAGCCCTCCCGGACGAGGTGCTCAGCCACGGCGATGAAGTCCGTGAAGGTGTTCTGCTTTTCAGCCATCCGTCCGGCGTCGTGCCACGGCTTGCCGAGGTCACCGCCGCCACGAATGTGCGCGATCGCGAAGGCGAAACCCCGATCGAGCAAGCTGAGACGGGTGGAGGAAAACCCGATCGGGTACGGAATCCCGTAGGAGCCGTATCCGGTCAGGTAGAGCGGCTGGCGGCCGTCCCTGGGCCGGTCCCGCCGCTGCACCAGCGACACCGGCACCAGAGTCCCGTCCGGGGCCGTCGCCATCAGCCGTTCGCTGACGTACTGCGTCGAGTCGAAGCCGCCCAGCACCTCCGTCTGCTTCAGCAGGGCGGTGCTCCGGGCCCGCGTGTCATAGTCGAACACGGAGTTCGGAGTCACCAGCGACTGGTAGTGGTACCGAACGACCGACGACCGGTACTGGCGATTCGGGCCGAGGTACGCCTCGCAGACCGCTTCGGGGAAGGGCACGTGGTGCCGACCCCCGTCCTGGCCGAGCAGCAGCAGCCCCGGCAGGCCGTCGGCACGCTCGGTCACGACCAGGTAGCCCTCGAAGGGGTCCACGGCCTCGATCATGACGTTGTCGCGGTGGGGCAGCAGCTCGGTGGCCGCCTCCATTCGCGGATCGACGACGGGAACGGTGATGACCCGGAAGTTCCGGCCTGCGTCGTTGATCCGGAGCACCCAGCGGTCCCCCCAATGGTCGAGGTCGTACTCGCGCTCGTGGACCCGGGGCGCGAACAGGGTCCATGCCTCCCCCGGGCTGCCGGCGGGGAGGAACCGGGCGTCGCTGGTGGTATGGCTCCCCGCGTAGAGGACCAGGTAGTCCCCGCTCCGGGTCCGGCCGACGCCGACCCGGAAGGCCTCGTCCGCTTCTTCGTAGAGGAGGTCGTGCGCTTCGCTGCCCAGGATGTGACGGAACAGCCGATGTGGCCGTTTGGCCTCGTCCTCGACCGTGTAGAACAGCGTGCGACTGTCGGCTGCCCAGGCCACCGAGCCGCTCCGCTCGACCTGCAGGGTCAGGAGCGTCCCGGTGCGCAGGTCCTTCACCTGAAGCCGGTAGTCCCGATATCCGGTATCGTCGGTGGAGTAGGCGAGCAGCTGACCGTCGTCACTGACCTCGAACGCCCCCAGTGCCATGAAGCTCTTCCCTTCCGCGAGGCGGTTCAGGTCGAGCAGGACCTCCTCGGCGGCGTCCAGGTCACCAGGCTTCCGGCAGTGAATCGGGTACTGCTTCCCCTCCTCCGTGCGGGTGTAGTAGTAGAACCCCCGGTCCAGGTAGGGCACCGACAGATCGGTCTGCTTGATCCGCGCCAGCATCTCCTGATAGAGCTGCTCCTGGAGCGGCTTGGTGGGCGCCAGGACGGCCTCCGCGTAAGCGTTCTCCGCCTCCAGGTAGGCCCTGACGGCCGGATCGTCCCGCGTCCTGAGCCAGGCGTACGGGTCCTCGACGCGCTCGCCGTGCCGTTCAACGATGACCGGGCGCCGCTCGGCAACCGGTGGCTGCAGCTGCCCGTCGGTCCCTCCGCCCGCCTGACCGTCCGGCATCAGCACCGCGCTCCGCACCGCGCTCCCGCCAGGCGCTGGAGCACTTCCAGGTATTGCGACCACGTCACCCCCGGATTCGGCTGGCCTTGCCGGAGGGCGCGCTTGTGGGCGATGACCATGTCGAGTTTCGGCAGCACCGTGATGTATTGCCCGACCGCGCCACGTGCCGAGAATCCGCCCTCGAGCACGGTTCCCGGTTCCTCGTGAATCCACCAGAGATACCCGTAGCCCAGCCGGAGCTCCCGAGCCGACGGCGGGTTCATCCGGCTCGATGGCACCAGCAGGCTGGTGCTCTCCTTCACCCAGGCCTCGGGGACGAGCACGCTGTCCCTCCAGCGCCCCTGCCGGAGCATCAGGTAACCCACCCGGGCCATGTCCCGCGTGGTGAGGTCGATGTGGTAGGCCAGGTGCCGCGACCGCCGGCTGTCGCCGCTTTTCCGCTGCCGCGCCCGGTCCCAGTCTTCCATCCCGATCGGCCGGGCCAGCTGGTCCTGCAGGGCATCATAGATGTTGCGCCCGGTCTTCTGCTCGAAGATGGTCCCCAGGGCGTTGAAGTCCCAGTTGCTGTAGAGGAAGTAGGCCCCGGGCTCCTGCGAGCCACGAGGCGGGGCCTCGCCGAGGTTGTCACCGGGGTTGGAGGCGGGGTGATACACCCCCGAGCTGGTCATCAGCAGGTGGCGGACGGTGGCGCGCTGCTCCGCCGCCGTGAGACGCTGGAGATCATCGATCCCGACCTCGGCGAGGGTTTCGTCGAGCCGGATGGTGCTATCCGCCACCCAGGGGCCGAAGAGCATCGAGAGGACGCTCTTCCGGGCAGAGGCGAGGTAGCTCTGCTCGGTGACATTGCCGTACGTGAAGAGCACCCGTCCGTGGACCGTGACGACCAGTCCCGTGGTGTTCAGGGTGCCGAGGTAGGCCCGGAGTGAATCGAGTGCGGCGGACCGGTATCCGGCTGACTCCGCGACCGGGACCGTCTCCCAAGTGGTTCCCGGATAGACCGGGGTCCGCCACGTGGAAAGGGGCGCAGTCGCCGGTGGCGGGGTGGGCGCTGGCCCGGACGGAGGCGCCTTGGTACCGCACGCCGCGATCAGGACGAGCGCCAGGGCTCCGGGGCGGAGCCAGGTGATCCGCGTCATCGTACCTCTCCAGGCCAGTCGTTCAGGGGAACTGCATCAGGTCGGCCGACGAAACCACCGCCCCTTGGTACCCTGCGGCTCGCAACTCGCGTACGAGGTCGTCGTCACTGGTCCCCCAGTAGAGCTGATGATACAGCACCAGCAGCTTCGGACGCGCCCGCCTGGCGATATCGGCGAGCTCGGCCGTCGATGTATGGGCATCTGCGTGATAGCGCTGCCAGGCCGGCGGCCGGGTGGCGAAGCCGGTGGTCGAATAGACCTCGTGGACCAGGACGTCGCAACCGTTGCAGGCCGAGACGACCGCCTCGGTGGGACGGGTATCGCCGGAGATGACGATGACCCGGCCCGCGCCTTCGAAACGATAACCATACGATACTCCCCACCCGTCGTGCGGCACGGCAAAGGCGGTGATGGTCACGTTCGAGTCGCGAAGGACCACGCCGGGCGTGATCTCGGTCGCGGCCACGCGCCACCCGTTGGTCGTGTGCGGCTGCAGTCCGGTGGTGCGGTTCTCGATGTCGGCCCGGTACGCCTCGGTCAGGTGCTCGGCCATGGCGACGGTTCCCGGTGGCCCGAAGAGGTGCAACGGCTCCTCCCGCTCCAGGACCCAGCCAGTGTGGATCACGTCCGCCAGGCCGATGGTGTGATCCGAGTGCAAGTGGGTCAGCAGCACGGTGCCGATGGCCTGGGCAGCCAGCCCCGGCAGTTGGTGCCGTGCCGCGGCGGCCGCCGCCCGTCGCATGATTCCGGCGCCGGCATCCACCACGTAGGCCGTCCCGTTCACCACGACGGCGACACCCGGCCCTGACCGTTCCGGGTCCGGGTTGGGCGTACCGGTCCCCAGGATGACCACGGAGGCCTGGGCCAGAAGCAGCGGCCACATCATGGCGTGATGATGCCTGCGAGGCCCCTGTCCCGGAGCAACAGGTTGAAGGCGGCAACGTCCCGGCCCATCACCCGGTCATAGTCGGCCTTGGCGGCCGTGAGGCGCTCGCGCAGGACTGCGGCCACGTCCCGCTGCGCCTGCGTCGGGGCATTGTCCGTGCTGGAGACGTCCCGGGCGAGGTAGACCAGCTTCTCCCCAAGCTTCGCGGGGTAGCGGATCAGGTCCTGGCCCCGTTCCGTGGTCCGCAGCTGGGCCAGCTGCTCTTCAACGGCCACGAGCTGCTGCTCAAGCGTGTCCGCCGCGCCCTTCACATCGGCGACGGTCACAACCGTCTTCAACGCGGCCAGCTGGTAGCGGACGGTCTCGAGCGCATTGGCCATCTCGATGGTCCGTTCCAGGTCACCCTTCACCTCGAGCCAGAAGGCGGCCTGCTGGGCGATGTCCGCCTCGGTGCCGGGCGTGTTGGGGTCCTTCCGCACCTCGAGGGTCTGGGTCAGTTCCTGGCCGGCCACCACGAGCCGTACGGTATAGCGCCCCGGCGGGACCAGCATCCGGACCCGGTCGAGGGTCGGGGACGGCGCGCCTTCGGCAGGCACGGCTCGTTCTGGGGCATAGAGGGGCGCGACCCGGACCCGCGGCTCCTTCGAGCGCTCGGTCAGCAGGTCCCAGGTCACCCGGTTGAGTCCGGGCTCCGTGGTTCCTGCCAGGGTCTTCACCGTCGTGCCGGAGGCGTCCAGGACGGTGATCGCCACGCTGTCCGCCTTCGCCTTCAGCCAGTAGTTGATGACCGCGCCCAGGGGCGGGTTCTCTCCCGTGACGGGGTCGTACATCGGGGCATAGGGGGGTTCCGCCACCCGGAAGCGCCACGCCGGACGGAGCCCGAACAGGTGGGCCGGCCTGGCCATCACTTCGGTGGTCAGCTGCTGGAGCGGAGTGATGTCGTCCATGATCCAGAGCCCGCGGCCATAGGTCGCGATCACCAGGTCGTTGAACCGCTCCTGCACCGTGATGTCATGCACCGGGGCGTGCGGCAGGTTCCCCTGCAACTCGTGCCACTGGCCACCGTCGTCGAACGACAGGTAGACGGCATTCTCGGTGCCGGCATAGAGCAGCCCCCGGCGCACCGGGTCCTCCCTGACCCAGTGAACGTAGCTGAGCGGCGTCTTCGGGATCCCGGCCACGATCAGCTTCCAGGTCTTCCCGTAGTCCGCGGTGCGGTAGATCCACGGGTCCCGGTTGTTGACCTGGTGCCCGTCCACCGTCACGTACGCCGTGCCGGCGTCATGCCGCGACGCAGCGATGTTGCTGACCGTGCCCCAGGCGGGCAGGCCAGGGATGTTGGCACTGACATTCGTCCAGGTGGCGCCTCCGTCGCGCGTGACCTGTACCAGCCCGTCATTGGTGCCTGCCCACAGCAGCTTCGGATCCAGCTTCGACTCGGCGAGGGCGAACACCACCCCGGCGTACTCCACGCCGATGTTGTCCGGGGTCAGTCCTCCCGATATGCCTTGGCGACTCTTGTCGTTCCGGGTCAGGTCGGGGCTGATCGCCTGCCATGACCTGCCGCCGTCGGTGGTCCGGTGGACATGCTGGCTGCCGACGTACAGGGTGTTCCGGGCGTGCACCGACACCACGACCGGGAAAGTCCACTGAAAGCGGTACTTCACCTCGGCCGCCGAATGCCCGGTGGTCACCTCGGGCCAGACTTCGACGTTCTGGGCGACCCCGGTGCGCCGGTCGAACCGGCTGACGATGCCACCCACGCTGCCGAACCCGGAGGCGCTCGACCAGACGATCTCGGGGTCGTGCGGGTCCGGGGTCGCCCAGCCGCTCTCGCCCCCTCCCACCGTCTGCCACATGCCCCGCGGGATCCCCATCCCGTACTGCTGCAGCCGGCTGTTGCTGGGACCCATCGAGGACGGCCCGTCCTGGCGATTGCCGAAGACGAAGTACGGAATCCGATCATCGACCGTCACGTGGTAGATCTGGGCGATCGGCAGCTGGACCTGGAGCCAGCTCCGACCCCGATTCGTGGTCACGCTCACGCCGCCGTCGTGGCCGACCACCATCCTGTTGCCGTTGGTCGGGTCGATCCACAGGTCGTGGTGGTCGTAGCCGGGAACTTCCTGCGCCGGCGGCGTGATCGTGGTCGCTCCGCCGTCCAGCGTCTTCGACCAGTCCGCCGAGGTGAAGTAGGCCTCGTTCTCGTTGTCGGGCATCACCGACATGCGATTGTAGTAATGCGTCCTGCCCCCCAGCTGCCGGTCGAAGCTCGCCACCTTCCAGGTGCTTCCCGCGTCGTCCGACCGCCACAGTTCGCCCCGCTCAGCCTCCACCCCGGGCAGCGGCACGCCGTCGCTGGTCTCGATCAGGGCGTAGACCCGGTTCGGGTTGCTCGGGGCCACCGACACGTCCGCCTTGCCGAAGGGCTTCGCGGGGAGGCCGTTGCCGCTCAACCGGGTCCAGGTCGTCCCGCCGTCTGCACTCTTCCAGATGCCGCTCCCGGGACCGCCGCTGGTCCGGCCCCAGGTGTGGATCACCAGTTGCCAGGTCGTGGCGAAGACGATCCGGGGATTGGCAGGATCGAACTCGACGTCATTGGCACCGGTGTTCTCGTCCACGAACAGCACCGGCTCCCAGTTTTTCCCGCCGTCCGTCGTCCGGAAGACGCCGCGCTCCCGCTGGGGGCCGTAGGCGTGGCCCAGGGCGGAGACCAGCACTACATCCGGGTTTCGGGGGTGAACGGCGATCCGGGCGATCCGTCCGGTCTGATCGAGACCCATCTTCGTCCACGTCTTTCCGGCGTCGGTGGATTTCCAGATGCCCCAGCCGAGGGAGATGTTGCTCCGGATGTTGGGCTCGCCGGTCCCCACCCAGACCACGTTCGGGTCGGACGGAGCCACTGCGATGAACCCGATCGACGAGACCGGCTGGTCGTCAAACACCGGGGACCAGTGGACCCCGCCATCGGTGCTCTTGAATACCCCGCCCGAGGCCGCCCCCGCATAGTAGACGTTGGGGTCGCCCGGCACCCCCGCCACCGCGGATACCCGGTTTCCCTCGGGGCCGATGTGCCGCCAGGTCAGTGACTTCCAGAGGGCCGGCCCCAGCGCCGGCGCGGCCTGCTGTGCTGCCAGGCCGGTGGTGAGGCAAGTCGCGAGGACGATGACCGCGGTGAGACGGGCTCGGATCGATCGGGACATGGAACGGCCTCGGGGTTACGAGGAAGGACGTAAGCTAAGCGGCGGGCACCCCCGAAGCGCCTCTAGTAGATCGGTCGGCCCAGCGCCTGATACCGCCGCAGTACCGCCACCGCCTCCTCCCGAAGGACGCCTCGGACGACCGCGATGCCCCGCCGGGCCAGATGGTCATATGCGGCCGCATCGACCGGTCCCTCGTCGAACCCGAGCGCCTCGGCGTCGGACTTGGTCGCGCCGCAAACGAGCCGGCTGACCCCGCTCCAGTGGGTCGCGCCGAGGCACATGACGCAGGGCTCGCACGAGGTCACCAGCTCGAGCGATGGGCCGCCCGGAGCCGCGAAAGAGTAGAAGCCGGTCGCCCGATGGGCGAGCATCAGCGCCACCACCTCGGCGTGCAGGACACTGTTGCCCAACCGGATGACCGAGTTCACCCCGACGGACACGAGCCGCCCGGTGTCGCGCCGGAAGACCGCCGCCCCGAACGGCCCGCCCCCGACCTCGCGCTCGACGTTCTCCGCCGCGAGACGCACGGCCAGCCGCATCTTCTCCTCGTCGGAGCCGAAGCGATGCGCCGGATCCACCAGGTCGGCGATCCAGCCCGGCAGGGCGATCGCCAGGCCCGTCGGCATGCCGGTGCTCACCGGGGCGCCTTCCACTCCGCCCGGGCCTTGGCCACCATCTCCTTCAGCTCGGCCATCAGCCGCGGGCCGTGGTACGGGATGCCGTCCTTGACGGTCCACTCGACCCCGCCGGTATGCACGGTCTTGCCGTCCACGACCACGTCGACCCCGGTCGGGTAGAGCAGCTTGAGATTCTCGAGCGGGTTCCCGTTCACCACGATCAGGTCCGCCAGGTGGCCGGGACGGACCCGTCCCAGCTCGGTCGCCTTGCCCAGAAGCAGGGCATTGTTGCCGGTCGCGTGCTGGAGCACGGTCAGCGGGTGGAACCCGGCTTCCTGGTGCAGCTCCAGTTCACGGATCAGCCCGAAGCCGTACATCTGGTAGATGAACCCGGCGTCCTCGCCGGCCCCGATGACGCCGCCCTTCCGGCCGAACTCCTTCAAGGCGCCCATCCAGATCCGGTAGTTCTCTTTCCAGAAGGTCTCGTCGGTAGAGCTCCATCCCAGGAAATAGGACCCGTGGTTGGCGGGGTCGGGACGGAAGTACTCCTCGAGGGTGGGGTGCAGGTAGTCCTTGAACCAGGGCGAGCTCTGGGCCCGCTGCAGGTCCCGGCTGGCCTCGTAGATGACCAGGGTCGGGTCCCAGGCCACTCCGCGGGCCACCATCGAGTCGAGCACCATCGAGAGCCGGGCCGGATCGGCCTCGCGCCACAGCCGGCCGGCATGGCGGAAACGGTCCACCTCATCGCTGTAGTTGTAGCCGGCGGGGAAGTTCTGCCGCCTGTCGGGAATGGCGGCGTCCGGGATGCCGTACCAGTGCTCGATCGAGGAGGTCCCGAACCGGATGTCATCCCAGGCGTTGGTCTCCTCGACCCCGGCATGGTGCGCGACCGGGAGGCCCGCCTTCCGGGCCTCGTCGAGCATCGGCTCCATGAGGTCGCGGTCCATGCCCCCGATCTTGATGCAGTCCACTCCCAGCCGTTTCAGTTCCTGCACCCGGGCGCGGGCCTCCGCCGGGGTCTGCGGCGTCGGGCGCCGGGTGTACCCGGCACAGACGAAGATCCGGGGCGCCTCGATCCGGCCCTGCTCGCTCTGGGTCTTGAGCGCCAGGAATTCGCGCGGGTCGCCCCCGGAACTGACGTCACGCACGGTGGTGATGCCCGACGCCAGCCAGAGCTTGAACTGATACTCGTATGGTTGCGGAATGCCGCCCCGCTCGTTCTGCAGGTGCGCGTGCAGGTTGATCAGGCCGGGGAGGACATACTTCCCGCCGGCATCGATCTCCGTCGCTGCCTCGGGGCGCCGCTGGCGCCCGGCCTTCATGGCCACCGCGTCGAGCGGCACCATCTCGGCGATCCGGTTGCCCTCCACCACGATGTCCCATGGTCCCGTGGCCGGGGTGCCGTTGCCCTCCAGGACCAGGGCGTTCCGGATCACCAGCCGGCCCGTCGGGCGCTGGCCATGAGCGGGCGCTTGGGCGGCGAGAGGACCACAGAGGAGGGTGACCAACCCGGCCAGCAGGAGGCAGCGCGACATGGATCGGCTCGTTTCGAGACGGGGACGGTGGGGCCAGGCGAGAAAGATAGGGGGCGCCCCCATCGCTCCGGGACGGTCGCCGGGCGGAGGCCCGATTTGCGCAATCGCGCGTGCGGGGCGTAAATATGAGGATACCCTAGCCCACTGCCGACCATGCGCCTCATGCTTTCATTGGCCCTGCTGGCCGCGGCCGCTGCTGCCCCCGCCGCCGGCTTTGCCCAGGACACTCCGGCGGACTCCATCAAGGTGAAGAAGCCGA